>NZ_DAOPSE010000011.1:0-48723 GCF_035349255.1 Defluviitoga sp.
TTGCTGGGTTAACTTTTTCTGTAACAACGATTGAATTTTGGCATGCTATGAGTGGCCAGAGAGTTCCTTTAATAGAGGACATGGTTAAGGATTTTGAAGAGCTTCATCCGGATATTAAAGTAAATATCCAATTCACTGGAAGCTATCCTGAAACAATTAGCAAACTTATTGCTGCTGTTCAATCGAAAAACGCACCACATGTCGTTCAAATCTATGAGATAGGTACGAGAATAATGATTGATAGTGGTGTTATCATTCCTGCACAAGAAATGTTAGATAAAGATCCATCTTTTGATATAGGAGTCTTGCTTGATCCTATTGTAAATTACTACACAGTGGATGGAAAATTATACTCGATGCCTTTTAATTCCTCGACTGCTTTGTTATATTACAACAAAACACTTTTCAAAGAAGCTGGCCTTGACCCAAACAAACCTCCAAAAACTTACGATGAATTTCTAGAGTATTGTAGAATTCTTACTAAGAAAGATTCTAGTGGAAAAACAGTTCAATACGGATTTACTTGGCCAACTCATGCTTGGGTATTCGAACAAATGTTAGCAGTAGCAGATGCTCCTTTTGTAAACAACAACAATGGAAGAACAGGAAGAGCTACAGAAGCTGTTTTCAATAATGAAGCCGGTATTAAAATATTTAAACTTCTCGATCAATTAAATAAAGAAGGTTTAATAATCAATACAACTCATGAAGATTGGTCAGCTGCCAGACAAAACTTTATCTCTGGTAAAGCTGCTATGTTAATAACCTCTACATCTGATGTACAATTATTTGAAGAGGGTTTAAAAAGCAACAATTATGAACTTGGGACTGCTTTCTTGCCTGTACCCGATGTATCAATAAGTGGTGGTCCGGTAGTTGGAGGAGCAAGTCTTTGGTTAATAAAAGGTCATCCAGATAATGAAATACAAGCTGCTTGGGAATTAATGAAATTTATAAATAATGAAGAACAACAAATTAAGTGGCATAAGGGAACTGGATATTATCCAGTAAGAAAAGATGCTGTTGAAACTTTACATTATGAACTATTCTATGCAGAAAATCCTAATTATTTTACTTCTTTATTGCAATTATTACTAGCGAAAAGAAATTACAATACAGCAGGAGCGGTTATAGGAGTATTCCAAGAAGCTCGTGAAATTATAGAAAACGCTTATGATAAAATGGTTGCTGGCCAGATGACTCCTGAAAAAGCTTTAGAATGGGCAGAAAATGAAGTGACTAAATTAATAAAAGATTACAACAAATTTTATCAATAGAAATTAGTTACGAAAAACAAGAACCAAGATTTCAAAATAAGTAGATGAATTATTTTCCAGGGAAGAAGACTTTTCTTCCCTGGATTTTAGAAGGAGTGAAAGAAATGAAATGGGGAAAATATACTCCATACATATTGTTAATACCTACTTTAGTAATAATTATTCTTTTCATTTATTGGCCCGCTGTTTCCTCTTTTATGTTAAGTTTCTACAAAGTCTCCCCCTTTGGGGATATAAAGATATTTGTAGGATTTGACAATTTTTTAAATTTATTTAAAAGTAAGACGTATTTAAATGCAATAAAAGTTACAGTAATATATATTCTTGTTACAGTTTTTAGCGTAATTTTTTTGGGGTATCTCATTGCATTACTATTGGATAATAAAGTTTTTGGAGTCAAATTTTATCGAACATTAATTTTTACTCCTTACGCAATTTCTTTTACAATTGCGGGAGCTCTATGGACATTCATGTTAAACCCAGTAGCTGGTCATATTAACTATTTTCTCAATCGGTTTTTTGGTATAAGTGCAAATTGGCTTACCAGTCAACCATTTGCCTTAATTTCTGTAATGGTTACTAGTATTTGGAAAATGCTTCCTTTTTCCATTATATTTTATCTTGCAGGTCTTCAATCAATACCTGAAGAAGTTATAGAAAGTTCAATAATTGATGGAGCGAACAATTGGCAAAGAATTTGGAAGATAAAATTTCCTATTCTTTCGCCAACGACATTTTATTTAATTATCATGGAAATAACACATGCTATGTTTGATTCCTTTGGAATTATTGATATAATGACAAGAGGCGGTCCTGTGGAATCTACTACTACTATGATTTATAGATTATATCTAGATTCTTTTTATTTTCAGAAGACAGGAGAAGCAGCTGCCCAAAGTGTTATTTTGTTTATAATAATGTGCTTTATTACTTTTTTCTATTTTAAGTTTGGCGAAAAATCGGTACATTACCAGTAAGGGGTGAAAGATGATGAAAATGTCTTCAAAGAAAAAAATAAATTATTTTTTAATAGAAGTAGGTTTAATAATTTTTTCTTTAATTATGTTTTTACCATTTCTACTTGCTATTTCGATGAGTTTTATGAGTGAGGTGGAAGTCTTTTCTTATCCTCCCAAGTTTTTCCCCTCTCAAATTAATTTTAAAAATTACAAAGAAGCGCTTAATATAATGAATTTGGGAAGGATGCTTTTAAATTCATTTATAGTAGCTTGTTGTACTACGTTAGGAAAAATAATAACCGGAACATTAGGCGCATTCGCTTTTTCTTCTTTTAATTTTAAAGGTAAAAATGTTACTTTTTTTGCTTTATTCATAACCTTATTTTTGCCTGCAGAAACGGTAATGATTCTACCTTTATTTATGATTATGTCAAAATTTGGATGGGTCAACACATATTGGGCGTTGATTATCCCATTTACAGCGTCAGCAACTAACACATTTTTATTTAGGCAACATTTTATGTCTATCCCAAAAGAACTAGAAGATGCAGCGAAGATTGATGGAGCTACTCCTATGCAATATTTTAGAAAGATTTTAATTCCTTTATCAGGTCCAATGATTGCAGGAGCCTCAATAATAAATTTTGTTTATGCCTGGAATATGTACTTATGGCCATTGATAGTCACAATGGATAATAAGATGAAAACTGTCCAAATTGGTGTAAAAATGTTAATAGCAACAGATAGTACAAACAATTGGGGAATAATTATGGCGGGAACTTTAATGGCTGCTTTACCTACTTTAATTTTATTTTTTGCACTTCAGGATTTGTTTGTTAAGAGTCTAGTAACTAGCGGATTGAAGTGATGATTAGCTATTCATTATCTCTACTTAATTTAGAATATAAGTTAATTAGAAATTTTAAGGTTTTTTACTTATATTTTACTTATAATAGTAATAATTATTTTTATAGAAACACGGTTTAAAGGATATTTGACTGTCTATTAAATAGCTTTTTAGAAGATAATATCAACTTTGCAACATTTTTTAGACCTTAAATTTTTATAGTCACTTTAAAAAAGGAAGATTCTCAATAAATAAAGTTTTGGATTTATAAGGTGACAATGCTTTTCCTTCTATTTTTTTGGTGTAGATACTGAAATATGTAAAAAAATTAGCAATTAATAAGAATTGAAGAAAGGAGGAATTTTTTAAAAAAACTAAATTTGTAATATCTATAAAATGTACTTTTTAGAATTTCTAAAGTGAGTATTTAGCTCGTTATAAGGAGGAACGATTAATGCATGATTTTTTGGTGTTAGGTCATAGAGGATATAGTGCAAAATATGTAGAGAACACTATTGAAGCTTTTCAAAAGGCGTTAGAATTTGGAGCAGATGGTATCGAATATGATTCAAGATTAACTAAAGATGGAGTCCCTGTAGTATTACATGACGAAGAAATAAACGGAATAAAATTAAGTTCCCTTGACTACAAACAGCTTAGAACAATCAAATTTCCAAATGGTCAACCTGTGCCGACCGTAGAAGAAACAATAAGATCATTAGATGAAAAAGCATTTTTGAATT
Source organism: Defluviitoga sp. (assembly GCF_035349255.1). NCBI lineage: Bacteria > Thermotogati > Thermotogota > Thermotogae > Petrotogales > Petrotogaceae > Defluviitoga > Defluviitoga sp. The sequence goes on from NZ_DAOPSE010000011.1 coordinate 3,827, forward strand.
TAGAAGTAAAAGAAGTTGAAGCTGCTATTCCTTCATATGAAATAACAAAAGAATTAGGAGCATTGGATAGAACTTTATTTTCTTCATTCAAAGTGGATGCTCTTAGAAAAATAAGAGAAAAAGATAAAGATGTGAAGATCGGGTTACTTGTTAAATATGAGACATTATATAACCTTTCAAGATTGCATAAGGAACTTGATTTCTATTCTCTAAATTTGTGGATTGATGCTATAAAGGAAAATAAAGAGGAATCAAAAAAGTTATTAAAAAAATGGTGCAATAAAGGCTTAAAGATATACTTATGGACTCTAAACGATCCTCAAGATTTATATGATTTTGAAGGTTTTTACGATGGTGTAATAACTGATGAAGTAGAATTAATTGTAAATGAAAGAAATAAAATAAGATATTAACAATATTTTTGAGTAATAATATGTTAAAGGATCTTGAGAATTAATTGTATTGTTTGTAAAGGTTTATTGATTTAGTTAGCTTTGTTTACTTGTAAAAAGTCTCATTTAACTACAAAAGGCGCTCAAACAATTTGACTTTGTCAAAAAGGAAATATAAAATAATAATGAGTTAAAAGATTGGAGATAGATAGAAAGCCTATAATATCCATCGTAATTAGAGGTAAGAGGCTTAATTTGTTGGTATTTAATATTTTTACAATTCAAAAGGGGCGACAAACTCAAAGGGAGGTTTTATTAATGAAAAAAGAGGGGAAACTCATTTTATTGTCCATTATTCTGATTTTTATAGGTAGCATTCTTGCTCATATGTTTAACACCTCTTTTTATTCGGTTGAGGTGAAAAGAATAAATTTTGAAACAGAAACAGGAATGTTATCAGGTCTCTTGTATTTACCAAAGGGAGCAGGTCCAGATGATCCAAGGCCGACAATCATAACCACGCATGGTTATTTAAATTCAGCAGAAATGCAAGATGCCTCAGCAATAGAAATGTCAAGAAGAGGTTATGTTGTTCTTGCGCTAGATATGTACGATCATGGTCACTCTATAAATAAAACTAATTATGAACCTTCCAAATCCTTTTTCTCTTTTTGGCCTACTGCTATATATGATGCTGTTCAATATATGTACGAACAAGATTACGTTCTAAAAGACTCAGAAGGTAACGGGATCATTGCTGTTGCAGGTCATTCAATGGGCGGATTTTCTTCTACTGTGGCGATGGTAAAGGATGAACAAGACTTTATGAAAACAGGTATAAGAAAGATACTTGCTGGATTAACTATGGGATCTGATTATTCTTGGTCTAGTTATTTAGGAATAAATTCTAATGTAGCCTTTGGGGCTTACGGGCCTCGAACAGTTGGAATGATAGCTGCACATTATGACGAATTTTTCTTTGATTCAGAAGCTTCAAGGACTGGTAAAACAGTTGTTTTTAAAGATTATATAAACAAACTGGAAGGAAGAGCTTTTTTAGGTAATCCTGAGAACCCAATTGAAGGATTAATGTATACTTTAGAAAATGGGGGGAGAAGGGTAATTTATGAACCATGGGAAATCCACCCGTGGAATCACTTTTCATTTGAAACGACAAGATATCAAATCACTTTTTATACAGAAGCATTTAAAGACTACATCTCTCCAAATCAAGGAAACGTAGGATTAGGTCCAGAAAATCAAAGATGGATGCTGAAAGAATATTCTGAATTTCTAGCATTAATTGGTTTCTTTTTACTTTTCGTACCTTTAATTATGGCTCTTATGAAATTACCTGTTTTTTCAAAAGCCAAAACTCCTTCAGACTTGGTTGTTAAAGCACCTAAAAATAAGGTAACAAAAACCGTTTACTGGATTGTCTTTATCTTAGGTGCCGCATTTCCTGCACTCTTTTTTCCAACTTTGATGGACAAAAGAGAATCAGGTATGACCATTTTAAAAATATTATCGTTAATTACTTTTGCTTTGTCTATTATTGTAGGTATTGCTCTTTACTCAAAAGCAAAAGAAAAAGAAGCGAAGTCAAAAAAGACTATTATAAATGGCACAATTTTTATCTCATTGGCTAGCATACTCCTTTTCTTATCTGTCTTTTTTGGAAACAAGATGTTTGTATTAAGTAGTTATTTTAATCAACCTACTACGAATCAAATCGTATACTGGGCACTTATAGTTTCTGAAGTTATTCTCATTTTAACTTTAATTATGTATTATCTAAATAAAAGATATTCAGACATTTCACCACGGCAATACGGCTTTGTAACTAATTGGAAATCTATAATTTCCTCACTATTGGTAGTAATCGTTGCGGTAGTAATAGGCTATGCAATATTATACCTAATTGATGCACTATTTAAAACCGATTTCAGAATTTGGACTTGGGCAGTAAAAACCTTTGAAGCATCTCATTTAATAGCCGCTTTAAAATACTCGCCTTTCTTTTTCTTGTTCTATTACTTAATCGGTATTTCTGTAAATGCAAATACTCGGTTCATGAAAAAATTCAGAGGATATTTATTTGCGTGCATTTCAGTTGTTGGAGGACTTGTGGTGTTTTTGTTACTTCAATATGGGCTCTTATTCTTTAGAGGTAAGGCCCTCTGTCCATCTCAAGCTTTGAATCCAATATTGCTTTTTGCTTTGATACCATCGTTGATTGTAGCAACCTTCTATACGAAAAGTCTATACGAAAAAACTGGAAATGTTTATACTGCAGCCTTTTTGAATACAATATTGATGACAATAATATTGGCTGCTAACACAACTACATACCATGGCTTATTATAAAAAAATACATGTAAGAATCCAAGCTCAAAACTGAATGGTTACTTTTTTCACAAATAAAATCTTGATACTAAATACTCTGAAATGAAGGTCGGTATTTTTAAAAATAAGCAAGTTTGTGATAAAATAAAAGATTAGAAATTAATAAATTATAAAATAAATATTTGATATGGTGGAGATAAGAGAGAAAACCATATCCAACTTAGGATAATTCCTAAGATTCTGGATATGGTTTTTTTTATTAATCTCTAAAGTTAGGAGGTTGAGAATTTTGATAGCAGTAATTGGAGGAGGTATAGTTGGTTCTTTAATAGCCAGAGAACTTAACAAATATGAAAAAGATGTATATTTATTTGAAGCAAAGAATAGCATTGGAATAGGAGTCACAAAAGGAAATTCAGGAATAATTCACGGCGGTTATGATGATCCTCCTGGTACTTTACGTGCCAAATTATGTCATATGGGTAATAAACTTTACGAAGAAATATCAAAAGAGTTATCGATAGAAGTATTAAGAGTGGGTTCGCATGTTGTTGCTTTCAATGAAGAAGAACTTAAAATAATAGATGAAATTGAAGAAAATGCCATAAAAAACAACATGAAGGAATACAAAATTTTAGATAAAAAAGACGTATTAGATATGGAACCTCTTTTAAATAAAGACGTTTTGAAATCTTTTTATTGTCCAATTGCAGGTGTAACAGAACCTTGGGAGGTTGCCATGCAAGCGGCAAAATCCATAGAAATTAATGGTGGAAAAGTATTTAAAAATAAAAAGCTTGTTGGAGTGAATAAAAAAAGTGAAAAATATGAATTAATTTTTGAAGATGGTAGTTCATATTTGACAGATTTAGTAATAAATGCCTGCGGGTTATACGCTGACGAAGTTGCTAAACTTTTTGGTGATAACTTACCTTTGATCTTTCCAGTTAAAGGAGAATATTTCCTCTTTGGAAAAGATATCAAATATTCAAATTCAATTATTTTTCCAATACCAACTCCTTTAACGAAAGGATGTTTAGTTGTTCCAACAGTTGATGGAGGTTTTTTAGCAGGTCCTAATGCTCAAGAGGTAAAATCTAAGAAAGATTTTTCTACAACTACCGAAGGGCTTTCAGAAGTTAGAGAAAGATCTTTAAAATTAATACCTTCTTTAGACTTTTCTAGAAATGTAGTAAAAGTTTTTGCAGGATTAAGACCTGAAACTAAAATAAAAGATTTTCATATAGACGTAGGGGAACGTGGGAACGTTATACATGTTTCTGGTATTCGCTCTCCTGGCTTGACTGCTGCACCTGCAATTGCAAAATATGTTGTTGAATATTTAATAGCTGAGAAAATGCATATAAATCTAAAGAAAAGGAAAGACTACACAAGTTACATAGAAAAGATGCCACATTTAGTCGAAACAGATTTAGTTTACTGGGAAAGAGCGATTAATGAAGATCCAGAAGCCGGGGAAATGATATGTTTTTGCAATGAAGTTACAAAAAAAGAAATTAAAGAAGCTATAAGAAGTGGCGCCAGAACAATCGATGACATAAAATTTTCAACTAGAGCTTCATTTGGAGAATGTCAAGGAAGTTTTTGTACATCAAAAATTTTAAAAATAATTTCTGAAGAAACACATTTATCTCCTACAGAAATCAAACAAAACGAAGAAGGATCTTGGATAATTGCATCAGAGGTGAGGACAATATGAAATATGAAACAGATGTGGTTGTAATAGGAGCAGGTGGAGCAGGAATGGCATCGGCCATATCCGCAAGTAAATCTGGAGCAGATGTAATTTTAATTGAAAGAGAAGATGATTCTGGAGGAGTATTAAATCAATGTATCCATAATGGATTTGGATTGCACTATTTTAGAAAAGATTTAACGGGTCCTGAGTTCAAGGAGACTCTTCAAGAAGAACTAGAAAAGACAAATACAAGACTCTTAAAAAGTACCTTTGTGCTTGAAGTGACGAAAGATAGAAAAATTCTTTTTGTTAATAGAAACGGAATAAATGAAATAAAAACCAAGGCCTTGGTGATGGCAACAGGAGCACGGGAAAGGCATTTTAATTCCTTAGCTATTCCTGGAGATAGAGTCAGTGGAATTTTTACGGCAGGTGTTGCTCAAAAATACATAAATTTACAAAATTTAAAACCAGCTAACAAAGCTCTAATACTTGGTTCTGGAGATATTGGATTAATCATGGCTAGAAGGCTTCATTTAGAAGGAATAGAAGTAGAAGGTGTAGTAGAGATATTACCTTATCCAGGGGGATTAGAAAGGAACGTTCAACAATGCTTAAGAGATTATAACATTCCTCTGTATTTATCTCATACCGTAACAAGAGTAGAAGGAGATAATAGGCTAAAAAAGGTTTATGTTTCCCAGGTAGATGAGAATAGAAATATCATGCCAAATACAGAAAAAATATTTGAAGTGGATGCCCTTATAACCTCTGTCGGCTTAATCCCTTCTGTAAAACCAGTTGAATTTGTAAAGATTGCGTCTGGTTTCGTAACTTCAAATACCAATCAGACTTCTGAAGAGTGGATTTTTGCGGCAGGAAATTGTACCGTAATATTCGACTTAGTAGATTTCGTTGCAAGAGAAGGCGAAAAGGCTGGAAAATATGCGGCCCTTTATACTAAAAAAGAGTACAATCCTCAGAAATTCATTAAGATCAACAAGGGCGAAAACATTAATGTATTACATCCTTCTTTTATAGATCCTAACGAAAAATCAAAACTATATGTAAGAGTTTCAAAAGTGTTTAATAAAGCAGAAATAGTTGTAGAACCTTTGGGAATAAAAATTGTAGAGGAAGAAGCGCGGCCTTCTGAAATGATAGAAATTTCTTTAAAACCTTTTCAAGATTCAAATATAAAGGAAATTGAGGTGAAAGCTCATGGAATTAGTTAATCACAAAAAGAAAAAGATAGTTTGTGTTAACTGTCCCCTTGGTTGCAAAATAAACGTGATTTATGCTGACGCAGATGAAGTGGAAATATTCGAGGCAAAAGGAAATCGATGCAAACGTGGATTAGAATATGTTAAACAGGAATTGACAGATCCTTTAAGAGTGGTTGTTACTAGTGTAAAGGTTGAAAATGGAGAAATGCCTTTAGCCTCAGTCAGATCAACCGAACCAGTTCCTCTAAGATTGATGAATGATATTATGGAAATATTAAAAAATACTAAAATTACCGCTCCTGTTAAAAGAGGGGAAGTAATAATGAAAAATATTTTGGGGACCGGAAGTGATATAATAATAACAAGAAGTGTAAATAAAATAGACTAGATATTGTAATAACAGTAGAATGATTAATTGTGAAATAAAATACAAAAATGAGGGGAGAAAATGAATAAGCTTAAAGCATTAGTCAAAGAAAACACTTTAATACCAGGCGTAAGAGATTTAAATGATATAGTGGAAGCTGTAAAAGCTACCTCAAATATTATATTTCTACTAACAGGTTCAATATTAGATCTAGAAAATATAGTAAGGTTTGTTCGAAAATATGGAAAGAAATTGATAGTTAATATTGATTTAGTAGAAGGTATAGCTTTTGACAGAAAAGGTATTGAATATTTAGCAAAAAAGGATTTATGCGATGGTATCATCTCTACTAAAAATAACTTAGTAAGATGTGCTATGAAAGAGAACCTTCTGACTATTCAAAGAGTTTTTTTAATAGACTCAGGTTCTCTTAATTCTATCAAAAATCTAATTGATAAAAATTGTGAACCAGATGCTTTTGAGATACTTCCTGCTGTAGCAGCTCCGTATTTTATCAATAATATAAAAACTTCTAGTATGATTATAGCAGGAGGTTTGATTACCAAAAGATCAGAAGCAGAAGAATTATTTAAAAAAGGAGTAAGAGCTATATCTACCAGTGAGAAAACATTGTGGAACTAATATCTTTTTGTTTTGAAATACGTATGAGTTAAATTAAACTAAAAAAGTAAGTATATAAATCTTTAAGGGGGAGTTAAATTATGAAGAGAACTTTAATATTTATTTTAGCCCTTCTTTTAATTGTCACCAGTGCCTTTTCCTGGAGTGGGCACTCTGCTTATACATATTACTTAATTCAAGAACTACCAGTTAAAGATAAATTAGTGAGCATTACGGAGTATAGTTACAAGGAGGATAGGGAATATAATTTGGAATATTTAATTCTTGAAGATGTTGCTGGAAAAAGAAAGTTTATAGATGTTCCATATGGAATGGATATTCCTCCCGATCCTCCACCAGTAAACAATCAACTTCCTGTTTGGCAAATTTTATCAATATATGCTCCAGAACCTGATTTTGGAATGGACGAGGGGTTAAAACTTCATCCTTTGCAAGGTCTGATAGGTAATAGTCAGGGAGTAAGGCACATGAGATATAAAATTGGAGTTCTAAAGGCTTTTGAAGCAGATAAATCTTTTTTATACTTCGCAGATTTATCAAAACAAGCCTTTGAAAACGGAGACGAATATTGGGGATACAGATTTTTAGCTCGAGCTCTACACTATATTGAAGATCTTTCGCAACCTTATCATAATTCTCCAGGTACATTTTTTGAAATGATTGGGGCAGCGTTTAGCAAGAATAAAGCAAACAAACTAAATAATGCTCATTATTTAATGGATGATTATCTTATTTATCTTTTATTTTATTCTGATGATGCATCCAAAGAAATTATTATGGGAGCACAACCAATATTCTTTGAAAGTTATGAAGATTATGTAAAAGAAGTTATGAAATATACTTTAGATAAATTCCCCATTATACACAAAGAGATTAAAAATGTATTTGGTGAAAAACTTGAAAGGCCACTTACTCTCGTAGACATAGAAAATGCGGATAAAACTGGCAAATTGGCAAAAATAAAAGCTGAAACTCTGAGTATTTTATCTTATTCTTCTTCTGTCATAAAAGGGTTTTTATTAGATTTTCTTACCTCTGTTGGAGAAATTTGATATTTGAGAAATAATAACAATTGATTATATATCTTTTAAATTTTAAAAGAAATTAATAAAATAAAGCATGATAGTTAGTTGCTAATTAATTTTTTGTTTTTTAATAAATCAAGTCTAATGAGTTATTAAGTTTGAGGCGAATAAGAAGGGGAAGAAAATATGTTTTTGGAAAAAGTTGGTGGGGCAAAAGTGGGTAGAAGCCTTTGAAAACATCGATAGAGATACTAACAGATTGCCAAGAGGAAGAAAGTATGCTAAAGATGGAGCAGTTCTAGAAATAAAAATTCAAAAAAAATTCTACAATCTTTGCACGCGTTCAAGGAACAAGACCTACTCCGTATAAAGAAAAGATATCCTTACCTCTTTTTACTGAAGAAGAGAAAGATAAAATCGAGAAAGTTATAAAGTTATTACCGGATGAAGCTTATTTTTTCGAAGGAAATAATTTTAAAGATGTACTGTTAAAAATGTACAAAAATTTACCGACCTCAATAACCAACAAAAAAGATAATAAGAAAGCAAATACAAAAATTAGCCCTTACTTTAAAGAAACAGGCATAAAATTTTTATATTCTCCTCTTTCTCCTACTGTAATATTAAGTGGCGAACCCATAAAAGAAATACAATACACACAAGAAAATGGTTATCATATTGCTTCGTTGGACTCTTTTTTCAATTTATTTGATTCTATTTCTCTTGTAATAACAAAAGGAGATAGCGAACAATCATTATTCATAAAAAATTGCTGGATTTACTTGAAAATATTTTAGAAAAAGATGAAAATGCTTTTCTGTTCACCCAATATAAGGAAATGGGAGATATTTTAACAAAAATTATAGCTGATAATTTTAAGATAGAACCTCTCTTTTTTCATGGAGAATTAAACAGAAAAACAAGAGATCAACTTATTAATGACTTCCAAAATAAACATAAGTTCCCTATTATGATTCTTTCATTAAAAGCAGGAGGCACGGGATTGAATTTAACAGCTGCAAATCATGTTATACACTACAATTTATGGTGGAATCCTGCTGTAGAAAATCAAGCAACTGACAGGACTTTTAGGATAGGTCAAACAAAAGATGTAATTTTCCACAGATTCATCACTTTAGGAACCTTTGAAGAAAAAATAAACGAAATGCTCGAAAAAAAGAAAGAATTATCAGACAATGTAATAAAAGGCGGAAAAAGTTGGATAACGGAATTATCCAACGATGAAATAAAAAAATTATTCACTTTAGAAATTTGAAACAAAAGAATTAAAAAACCTTAACTTTTGTAGATAAACCCAATACAACATTCACATTTTCTATCAAGCTAAAATCCCTCTCATCAACATCTTTGTTGATATTCAACCCGGCGTATAAATCTAGTCCTTTGAAAATCCACAGATTATTTTTAAAATTTTGAACTCCATAAAATGCTATGGTATAACTATCTAAATTGAAATCTTCTACATAATTCAAATTTCCTTCTATATTAATATAACTTTATTAATATAACTTTTAGAAGTCTCTTTTTCAATTATCTCAATACTTGTCTTTGCAAAAAAACTGTAGTCTTTTGAAATCTTCTTTATTAGCTCACCATTTTCTTCAACAAATTGCTTAGCTTCACTGTAAATTACCCCTGTATCAACATATACATCCTCAAAACCATATCCAAAAGCCAATAGATACTGCAGAGTGATCGTGAAAAGAATTAGAATAAAACATGCTAAGTTTAAAAGGATTTTTTCATGTTTTATCTCCTTTTTAATAATATTGACATTTTAAGATAATTTACCTTATTATAACAGATTAATTTATAATTTTGATCTAAGATGCACAACTTAGGGAGAAGAGTAAATAAAAATTTATATTATTAATCCAACTGCTTCTTTATTTGCTTGCTCCAATTGAAGGTTACTTCTCCCTTATTCTTTTGTCAGACTTTTCTTACACAAAATACTTTACATTGTCTTTTCTAATTTTTACATATAATAGTTATATATTTATTTACAATTATTTATCATAAAATAATTGTGCTTTGTGATAGAATTGTCTCCAAATATATTTTTTAATTATCTTCTTTTTTTGGGGAGTTTGGTTTTCCTGCTTTAGTTGTAAAAGGAGCTGCTATAGAAAGATTAATAGGATGTATATCTTTGGTTTTAATAGTATATCTAAGAAAGATGCCAGGAAAGCTCCTTACTATGACAGAAGAAGTTGTTAAGTCCATAATCCTTTATTTTAGGTATAAAAGCAAAAAATGGTTAAATAACGTATTAGAATGATATAAAATGAATTTAGAAGTGGGGGAATATATATGGAAGAAGTTGTTGTAAAAGTAAACAATCTAAAAAAACAGTACAAAGATGTAAAAGCCGTCGATGACGTCTCTTTTTATGTCAAAAAGAAGGAAATTGTTGCTATCCTGGGTCCAAACGGCGCAGGAAAAACAACCACTCTTGAAATATTAGAAGGGTTGAGAAAAAGAGATGAGGGTGAAATATACTACTTTGGTGAAAAGGCAGATCAAATTGACTCAAATATAAAAGAAAAAATTGGTGTACAATTGCAAAGCACTGTTTTTTTTCAGAATTTAACTGTTATAGAAACACTTAGAGCCTTTGCAGGTCTATATCAAAAAAGTCTCGAAGTTGAAAAGGTTCTTACTGACTTTAATCTTGAAGAAAAAAAGCGAAGTAGAATTTCAAAACTTTCAGGAGGCCAATTACAGAGACTTGCTTTAGCTACGGCAGTAATTAACGATCCTGAGATACTTTTTCTTGACGAACCTACAACAGGTTTAGACCCACAGGCACGAAGAAATACTTGGCAAATAATCTCTAATTTAAGAAATTCAGGTAAAACTATAATATTAACAACCCACTATATGGAAGAGGCCGAATTTTTAGCAGATAGAGTTTATATATTTGATCAAGGAAAAATTATTGCAGAAGGCTCGGTTAGTGAGCTCATTAATTCTTTAGGAATGAATTCAATAATATCTTTCAAAATCAATTCAAATGGCAATTTTGATGACATTAGCGAAAAACTATTTGATGAAATTGATCTTAAAGTCAGTAAAAATGAGAATTTTTATAGAATAGAAACTGTAGATCTTGAAAATGCTCTTTTAAAAATTTTTGAAGAAGCAAGAACAAAAAAGTTTGATATATCAGATATGATTATTAGAAAACCAAATTTAGAAGATGTTTTTTTAAAGCTAACTGGTAAACGGCTGAGAGACTAGGTGAAAGTATATGAAAAAAATTATTAATTTAACAAAAATCTTTTTTATAAATTCTTCGAGGGAGTTTGCCGTTCCTTTTTGGACTATTATATTTCCCTCGCTTTTCTTCTTACTCTTTACAAGTATTTTTGAGAATATTGGAAACGTTGAAAATATGGACTTTAAAATAGGCGTATATTATGAACAATCTTTACGAGGTATTGCAAAAGATACTTTTGACGAGGTCTTTTCTTCATCGCAATTTAGTAATACTCCGTTCACGATGATTGAATATGATTCTTTTGAAAAAGGATTAGACAACTTAAAAAAATCTAAAATAAATGCACTTGTAGTTTTCCCGGAAAATTTCAATCTATTAAATGTAAAGTTTTTTATCAAAGATTTAGAAGTACCCAAGTTGAAAGTATACTATACTAATGAAAATTCTTCAGTTTATGCTAAAAACATATTCGGCGTATTCATAGATGAAATAAATACTAGGATGTCTACTAAAGGTGCAGGAGTTCCATTAACAGTTAAAGAAGAAATCATAGGAATGGATTCATCACAACCTTATAGATATAGAGATTACTTGTTCCCAGCTATCATTCTTATGTCTGTTTTAACAGTAGCAGTTTTTAATATGCCTTTTGATTTTTCTTTCAACGTAGAAAAAGGTATTTTTAAAAAATTAAGCTCTTCACCTATAAAAGGTGGTGAATTTTTTGTCAGCTTCCTACTCTCACATATTATCTTATTAATAATGTCACTAATTGTATTATATATTGAAGCATATCTTTTTAATGTTAGTACAAATATTTACAAACCTAGTTTTATTGGTTATACATTTTTTTCTATTATGATAATTTTAAGTGTGGGGCTTTTTCTTTCTTCATTGTACAAAAATATGGGAGCTGCAGGAGCAATCTCTCAACTAATATATCAAGCTACAATATTTTTGAGCGGTTTTTATTTTGATGTAACTAATTCACCTTGGATCATACGATGGTATGTTTATTTCAATCCAGTAACCTATTTAGTTGACGGAATGAGAAAGATAATGCTCGGAAGTTCTATTTCCTTGATTAATATTCTTGTACCTGTTATATGGATGATTTCTTCCATCTTGATATTTTCTTTGACTTTTAAGGGGATGGTATACAATGAAAAATAGACGGATGTTTTCTTTAATAAGTATTTTTACTAAAGACACTTTTAGAAATTGGATGGAAGTATTTTTTACCCTTCTTTTGCCCGTACTTTTGCTATTACTATTTGGAACTATTTTCGGTACTGAAGCTTCTTCTGGTACTAAAGAATATAAAATTGGAATAGTTGGAGATGTTGATGAAACAATAATCAATTCAATCCCTTACAAAGTAGTATTTTTTGAAGACAAAAATAGCATTACAATGGCCTTAAATGAAAACATAATTAATATAGGTTTATTATTAAATCATGAAAATAATGAATTAACTTTTATCCAAAAAGAACCAGATATGAATGATGAATCAATAATATTTATAAAATTAGAACTACAAAATATACTTAAAAAGCACTATGCTGGAATAAAAGAAGATTTTATAAATATAGAATTTATTGAAACATCTATAGGAGCAAGTCCAGAAAATAGTTTGGATTTTATTATAACTGGTGTAATAGCCTTGTCCTTGTTGTCAGGTGGGATGTTTTCAATGATCAATGTTTTCGGGAGATACAAAAAGTACGGATTAATAAAAAGATTTTTGGCATCTCCTGTAAAACCTTTAGAATTTACTTTATCAGCTTCAATATCCAAGCTTTTTTTAAACTTGATTTCCATGTTTATTATCATTATTTTAGGTGGCGTTTTGTTTAATTTAAATTTTTATTTTAATTGGTTATCACTTTTTTGTGTCTTTATTTCTTCATCAATTGGAATGATGGGGCTTGGAGTGTTACTCCTTCTTATATTCAAAGATCCAGCAGTGACAAGCGAAGTAGCAACCATACTTTATGTTGCTATGACCTTCTTTTCGGGAGTATATTTTCCAATAGAATTTTTACCTAAATCAATTCGTTGGATAAGTAATTTATTACCTGTAAAATATGTAACTGATTTGATAAGATTTTCTGGTAATATTAAACAAATAACCTTAAATAATTTTATAGTTATTAATTTGGTATTGTTTATTAGCGGATCTGTTCTTATGTTTATTTCATCTAAAGTTTTCTTAAAAGAAGAAAACTAACAAATTCAAATAATAAAATAAATAATATTAAACACAATTTTACTTGCTGTTTTAATTTTTTGCTTGACAAAACGCTTACAAAAGGTTATAATAATTAAGGTTAAATAAGGTAAAAATAAACTATTACAAAAGTGACCCGCTAGCTCAGTCTGGTAGAGCATTTGACTTTTAATCAAAGGGTCCTGGGTTCGAATCCCAGGCGGGTCACCATTTTTGTATTTCTTTTTGTTATTAATTCAGTCGCGCGAGTGGCGGAACTGGCAGACGCGCAGGACTTAGAATCCTGTGGATGAATAATCCGTGTGGGTTCAAGTCCCACCTCGCGCACCACACAAATACAGAAGCGGATATAGCTCAGCGGTAGAGCACTTGCTTGCCAAGCAAGGGGTCGTGGGTTCGAATCCCATTATCCGCTCCAATAAAAAACCCGAAAATCGGGTTTTTTTGTTATTCTTCTTTCATAAAAGGATATCTAAAATCCTCCGCAGGAACAAAATTCTCTTTTATAGCACGTGCAGAAACCCATCTTAAAAGATTTATAATAGTTCCCGCCTTATCATTTGTTCCTGATGCTCTAGAACCTCCAAAGGGTTGCTGTCCCACAACTGCTCCCGTAGGTTTATCGTTAATATAAAAATTACCTGCGGCATTTACTAACTCTCTTTCTGCTTTAATTATTGCTCCCCTGTCTTGAGAAATTATAGCCCCTGTCAAACCATATGGAGAAGTCTCATCACATAGTTTTAAAATTTTTTCAAAATCTGATGGATCATAGATATAGATTGTTAAAACTGGTCCAAAAATTTCTTCTTGCATAGTTTTAGATTTAGGATTGTTAGTAAGAAAAACCGTTGGTTCGATAAAGTAGCCTACAGAATCATCATAGTTACCCCCAAAAATAATTTCAGATTCACAATCACTTTTGGCATATTCAATGTAACTTATGATTTTATCAAATGCTTTTTTATCAATAACTGCGTTCATAAAATTAGAGAAATCTTCAGGAGATCCAACTTTTATATCTTGTAATTCTTCTAAGAGCCTATTTTTTACTTTTGGCCAAATATTTCTTGGTATATAAGCCCTTGATACTGCAGAACATTTCTGGCCTTGGTATTCAAATGCACCTCTTATTAATGTGGCTACAAGCACATTAATATTGGCAGATTCATGCGCAACGACAAAATCTTTACCTCCAGTTTCTCCAACTATTCTCGGATAAGATTTGTATTTACCGATATTATTGCCAATTTTTTGCCACATATTTTGAAAAGTTGAAGTTGAACCGGTAAAATGAATCCCCACGAGGTTAGGATCTTCAAGAACTAAATCTCCAATTTTTGCCCCATCACCTGGTATGAAATTGATAACTCCATCTGGTAATCCAGCCTCCTGAAGCAATTTGATAACAAAATAGGCAGAATACACTGCCGAAGAAGCTGGTTTCCATAGAGAGGTGTTTCCCATTATTGCCGGGGCTGTTGGTAAGTTACCGGAGATAGAAGTAAAATTAAAAGGGGTAATCGCAAATATAAATCCTTCCAAAGGCCTGTACTCCATCCTATTCCAAACGCCTTCAACAGATTTTGGTTGGTCTAAATATATTTTTGTAGCATAGTAAGAGTTAAATCTAAAAAAATCGGTCAATTCACAACCCGCGTCAATTTCTGCTTGATAAGCGTTCTTACTTTGACAAAGCATTGTTGCTGCATTTAAAGTACTTCTCCACTTTGTAGACAAAAGGTCTGCTGCCTTCTTAAATATGGAAATTCTATCTACCCATGAAAACTCGTCCCATATTTTTCTAGCTTTTAAAGAATTTTCAATAGCTAGCTGAACTTCCTTTTCACCGGCTTTATGGTAATATGCAAGGATATGACTGTGTTCATGGGGAGTTATACATTTACCTATATTACCGGTTCTTAATTCTTTTCCACCTATTATTACAGGTATTTCTAATTCTTTACTCTTAAGATTACTAAGCTTTTGCTTTAACTCATTTCTTTCTTTGCTTCCAGGTTCATAATTCAACACAGGTTCGTTGGTTGGTTCCTCATATATCGGAATGGAATTATTCAAAAATCATTCCTCCTTTCAAAAACTAAATTTATAAAGGTTACCATTAAACTACCGACGGTTCAGATATTATTTCCCCTCTTTTGTACCTTTCTATATCTAAAACAACATTATATGTAAGATCACTTTCAGTTATAATGTCTGCCATTAAAACTCCAATGGCTGGCGCAATCATAAATCCATGACCGCTGAATCCACATGCAACATAAAAATTTTCAACTTCTTTTATTTTCGAAACTATCGGTTGCTTGTCAGGAGACATATTATATAAACCAGCCCATTGCCTTATTATTCTTAATTTGTTTAAAGGGGGTAATAACCAAACAGCTTTTTTAGACATAGTTTCTAAAAATTGCCAAGAACTATGCATATCAAAACTTGGGGGTTCGTTATCGGGTCCATAACCCATTATAAAACTACCATCTGGAGTTTGTTGACAGTAGATATTGTAAGAAAAAGACATAAGCATTGGATCAAGTACGGGTTTTATAGGTTCTGTGACTAAAATTTCATGTCTTTCAGAATATACAGGTAGTTCAGCATTCACCATTTTTGCTATTTGTTGCGACCAACCACCTGCAGCATCGACTACTTTTGAAGTTTCTATAAATCCTTTGTTAGTTTGAACACCAATTATTTTACCTTTTTCCGTTTTTATTTCATTAACTTCAGTAAATTTATTTATCTCAACTCCTAAGTTTTCCGCAGCTTTTGAGTAACCATAAGTTACCTTAAATGGATTTGCATGGCCATCTGTTGGACAAAATGCTCCCCCTATTAATTTATCAGTATTTAGATCTGGAACGATATATTTTGCCTCTTGAGGAGTAACCAATTTTGAAGGTATACCAAGACTATTTTGAACTTTGATATTCTTTTTGAATTGTTCCAATTCGTTGTTTGAATACGCTAAAAGTAAATATCCCTTTTGTTTTAACTCTATATCTACGTTGACATTTAAAGTATCTTTAAAATTTTCAAATACTTTCATACTTTCTCTTGCTAAAAGACAATTCTGCCTTGTTCCCCATTGTTGCCTAACCCCAGCTCCACACCGCCCAGTTGCACCACTTGCTAAAAAAGACCTTTCAACTAATACAACATCTTCGACCCCCCTTTTAGCCAGATTGTATGCTATAGAATTACCTACAACTCCACCTCCAATTACAACCACACTTGCTCTATTCTTCAATTGTATCACCTGCAATTACTTCTTCGAAAGTAACTCCACCATAAGGAGGTCTCATATTTTGTATTTCAATTTTTTCTATTGATGTATTAGTAATTTCAGCAATTTCTCGGGCAATTAGTAAGCCGCAAGTTTTACCTTGGCAAGGCCCCATTCCTGAGCGCACAAGTCGCTTTATCTCCTCTACAGTGGTAAATCCTTGCTTAATGAGATTTCTAATTTCAGCTAAAGTTACATCTTCACATCTACATATAATAACTTTATTTTCATCCATGTTTTTGACCCCCATCTACCTTAATATTTCTGGCCTCAAGGAAATATTCTTTTGGGATTTCTATAGTTACAACAGTTGTTTTATCTTGAATCTTTCCATCTCTAACCCTCTTGACTGTCCCTTCGCATATTTCTGTCCCTTCCCTATTTAAAACAAGAACAATCTGATTTTTCACTGGCTTAGGTAAAAATTCGTAAGGTAAAGTGACTAAAGAAGTTGAATCTGTATAATTTTTTTGTACTACAAACATTGCCAGTCCGGGACACTTACTTACACAAATTCCACATCCTGTACACTTTTCAAAATTTACATAGGGTATGTTATTAATACTTCCATTTTCAGATATCGCGTCAAATGGACAACTTTTTACACATGGATCACAAGGAAATTGTTGAAAACATTCAGATATAGCGATTGGCCCTTTGTTAAATACATCTTCACTCAGAGGTAATTTCTTTTTTAAATTCTCTTTACTAGGAATACCTGTTTTCATCAAAAAAGATATATCAAACTCTTCTGTTGATACTTTTTCACCATAATTTTTTAATGGATCTAATCCTATTTTTTTAAGTCCATTTCTTACCTTTTCACCAACTGGACCTGCCCTTAATAACTCCAATTCGTCCTTTGCCTCCGCTATTTTTTTCTCAATCTTAACTTGATTATCAATATCCTTTTTTATTCTCTTAGCTACATTTAATCCAGCAATTTGTCCCTCAATAATTGCAGATGTTGCCTCTTCTATTCCTGAAACATCACCTGCGACAAATAGATTCTTTATAGATGTTTCCATATTTTCATCACGAAGAGGTATGTATCCTCCTAATTCGGGTACATACGAAGTTTTTACATTAGCTTGTTTTAATAGATCTGTTAATGGGCTTAGTCCGACTGATAAACAAATAGCATCGCATTTTATGAATTGTTCGGTATCTTTAATTTCTCTCCAGCTACTATCAAGTTGACATATTATTGCTCCCTCAACTTTATCTTTTCCTACAGCCTTTTTTATTGTGTGGGAAGTTAATATTGGTACTCCCATTCTCGCTAGTTTTGAAGCATGAACGGAATAGCCACCTATTCTAGGAGCAGCTTCTATAATACAGGCGACTTTGACACCTGCCTGAAGTAGTTGATAGGAAACAATTAGACCTATATTTCCTGAACCTACCATTAATATTTTTTTGGAAGGTAACACTCCATATAAATTCATTAATGTTTGAACTGCGCCGGCTCCAAACACCCCAGGAAGATCGTTATTCTCAAAAGCCAGAAATTTCTCAGATGCACCAGTCGCAAGTATCAGTGCCTTCGGAGAATATTTTATCATTTTGTTATTGGCAAGAATAGTTACTATTTTATCGTTATATATACCTAAGACTCGTGAAGAAGTGAGAATTTTTATATTTTCATTTTCCTTTATTTTTTCAACAAGAAATTTTGAAATATCTATTCCTCTTGTTCCTGCATATTCTTTCTCGGAACCAAAAAATCTATGAGTTTGTTTTACTAGTTGTCCACCTAAAAATTCCCTTTCTTCTACTAGAATAACGTTAACTCCATAATCAGCAGCAGCAAGTGCTGCTGAAAGACCTGCAGGACCTCCTCCAACTACAATTAATTCAGCTTTTTCAATGTTATTCATTTAAAACCACTTCTTGATTTTGAGTTTCGATTTTCATGCCTTCTTTTAACGGGGTTGTGCAAGTTCGAACGTTCGGGATTCCATCAACTATCATTAAGCAAGAAGAACAGTGCCCTACCGCGCAAAATATCCCTCGTGGTCTACGTAACTTTTTACTTTCACTAAGCTTATAAATACCAGAAGCATACAAAGCAGATGCAATCGTATCACCTTTAAATCCAATCATCTCTTTCCCGTCAAGGTAAAATTTAATTTTTTCACCCTTTTCAAATTCTAGGATGGGGTGTTGTTCTATCCTCATATTTTTCCTCCTAGTTAATTTATGTTATAAATACTTTGGAATTGTAGGTAGGACATCAATATGCCCTCGCCCTTAAGTTCATTTTTGGAAAAAAATTCTTAATCTTTAAAATGCTCATATTTGTGCAAAAAAATACATTAAAAAGAATTAAAAGATCGGTAATGTTCTATTTAAATTTAAGCATAATTTTTTATATTTATAAAATCTAATTAAAGACAGTTATGAAAAAAATTTCAGAGTTATATCTAATTATAAAAGAAAATCGAAGTTTTTTCATGTATTTTCAGAAACGTAAAAATTGATAAGTCTAATGAAAAACCATCCCATTTAGTCATTAATCATCCAGTGCAATGCTTGTTGCACCAAAAAATAAAAGGGGCATTGCCCCTTTTATTTAGAAATACACAGGTTAATGAAAATGAATACTTACAATCAAAATTATTTTTTATGAGTGGCTCTTGGTGGTTGTTTGTAAAATTTTAGCTTTTTTTGAAAATTTTTGTAATCCCAATTCTTTTGGTAATTTTTCATATCTTGTTTAATAAAATTATGTGTTTGTAATTTTTCTCTTCTTTGTATCATATCAAGTGTTCTTTCTTGATATTTTATTTCCAAAGGTTTGAAGTAACCGAAGTCGTTGATTTTAATTTTAAAGCCTGTTAGCTCTATAGTTTCTTCAGGTTTAATGTCAGTTATAAGGTCACGGGGAATCTTTAATGAATAAGTTTCATCTTCAATTTCTACTAATATCTCCACAAAGGAACCACTTTCTACTATTTTTTTAACGACTCCTGTTGCAGTGATAGGCTCTATTTCTTGACCTAAAATATTAAACTGCATCTGATTCTTTACTTTGATTTGCTGGAGCTCATTACAAGTAGCCGGAGTATCATTTTGAATTTCTTCTGCTCGTTGTCGTTGCTTAGTCATTAAATTCGGGTTTACATTGTTCTGAGAAAATATAGAGCCCACTAATAAAATAGTAATAGCAGCAAAGACTAAAAATTTTTTCATATAAACACCTCCACTTATTATATTATTTTTATCAACAAAATAATAACCTTTTTTCCTTAAAGCAAACTTAATGGAGGCTTAAGGTATACTTAGAAAAATAGATTACTTGTAGAAGAATAAAAAATAATTTTAGTGAAAATATCAACCTTTTATTGTTTTAACTAAGAAGGTTCTACTACGGGGCCCATCAAACTCACAGAAGTAAATTCCTTGCCATGTTCCTAATAATAACCTTCCCTCCTCAACTATTAAAGTTAAAGAAGGACCAATAAGAGAAGATTTTATATGGGAATCAGCATTTCCTTCAATATGTGAAAAATGGCCGCTTTGCGGTATTTTTTCTGACAAAAAAGTTGTTATGTCTTTTCTCACAGAAGGATCCGCATTTTCATTTATAGTAACAGCTGCTGTAGTATGAGGTATAAAAACCACCACAACGCCTTCAATCAAATTAGATTTTTTGATACTTTCTTGGACATAATCTGTAATGTCTATTAATTCTTCCCTTTTATGTGTCTTTAAAGAGTAAGAATAAACCATATAACTTCACCCTTTAATTTGTTGTTATAATATGTATTGTCGAGCAACTTTTTCATTTATAAATAATATTAGCCACGATCGTAATAGAATTTTCTTCTTTTGACACGTGGACTTTAACATCCTCTCTTTTTACAGAAAGATGCGTCACTGCATAATCTTTTATATAATTAACAACATAGTTCAAATTTTCTTCATCTACGTTTGTTAATTTAATCTGAGAAATATTATTTTTGTTTTTATTATCATTTCTGGTCTGCGAATTACTTAAGAATGCATTCATCCTTTTAATAGCGGTTTCTCTTGTTTTTTTTGACTTTCTAGTGAAGGGCCACATTTACTCTTCACCCTCTTCTCCTAAATAGATTTTTTATGAACTCAAAGAATCCTTCAGGAGTGTGATCAATACCTGAGAGATCCTTTTCTATAGGAATATTTTTCCCTAATATTCTATCACTAATGTTATCAAAAACTACATGCAATTTATTTCCTCGACTAATTGAAAGTGGATTTCCTTCATTAGTAGATAATAAAATATCTTCGCTTTCGGGAATAATGCCTAATAAATTTAATGCAAGTGCCTCTTTTATATCGTTAGCAGAAAGCATCTCGTTTTTCTTAACCAGTTTTGGTTTTATTCTATTTACAATCAAGGAAATATTATTTTCAGTGTAACCCTGGTTTTCAAGAAGTCCCACCACTCTATCAGCATCGCTAATTGATGTTAAGTCTGGTGTAGTAACAACTATAGCATGCTGAGCTGCTACAACAGCGTTTTTAAATCCCCTTTCTATTCCTGCTGGAGAATCTATAATAATATAATGAAAATGCTTAGAAAGCTTTGATACAATATTTATCATGTCGTCTGGTGAAACCATATCTTTGTTAGCAATCTGAGATGAAGCCAATAAAAAAAGGTTTTTTATCTGTTTATGCTTAACCAATACATCCATAACAGATTTGTTTCCAGTTACTACATCAATTATGGTATATACAACTCGATTTTCTAAGCCTAATACGATGTCTAAATTTTTTAAGCCTATATCAGCATCTATCAAACAAACATTGTATCCTTTTTTGGCTAAAGAAGCTCCCAAATTAGCCACTATGGTTGTTTTTCCAACTCCACCTTTACCAGATGTAACAACGAAAACTTTTGAGTTTTCCATCTCAACCCCTCCGCTTCACAAGCCAATATTAAAGAATCCCACCCCTTTTGGATACTCCTGGTAGTAATCTTATTTTAAGTATATATTTTTATAATATGTTAAAACAAAAGTAAAGTTACGAAAGTTCTTATTCTTATTATACTACAAAAAAATAAAAAATAAAAAATATAGATATCTAGATCCACCAGAGAGGACAAAAAATCGGGGTGTCCCCCGATTCATTATTCAAAATATTCAGTTTCTTATTTGTTATTCCTCTCTACTAATAGCTTCTGTAGGACATGCGTCTATGGCATCTTGAACACAAGGTTCATTACTTTGTTCGTCTATTACTTCAGCTTTCCCATCATCAGTCATTTGAAAAACATCTGGACATAAACTTTCGCAAATTCCATCTCCTATACATGCTTCTTTATCAATAATTATTTTCACCTACCGCACCTCCTAATGAATTTGTATGATTTTTTAAAAAACACACTTTTACATTAACCACATTGTTGAGAATCATTTTACCTTCTTTAATAAAACCAATTAAAAATTCATTTAATAACACTGTATGTCAGCTTTAAGTTAATCTTCTGAATCCAACCAACTTTAATTATATCATAATTTTTCAAATTAGTTTTGAAAATAGATTAAAAAATTAAAAGGCCATTATTTTGTGGACTTCTTCGATTATTCTATCAATAATGTTAATTCCAACTCTTTCTTGAGCTTCTTTAGTAGAAGCACCTATATGAGGTGTCACAATTACGTTAGGAAGTGAAAATAGTTCTTTATAAAAATCATTTGCAGGCGGCTCCTCTTCAAATACATCTAACCCTACTCCATATATTTTACCATTTTTAAGGTATTTTAATAGAGCTTTTTCATCTATTAACCCACCTCTTGCAGTATTAACTATTACAACGTTGTCTTTCATCAGCTTCATTTCAGGCTCGCTGATTATATGGTAAGTTTTTTCATTTTTTGGAATGTTTAGAGATATAATGTCTGATTTTCTAAGTAATTCTTCAAAAGGCACCTGGCTGACCTTGTATTCTTTTTGTTCTAATTCGGTTAAATCAACAATATCATGGACTAAAGTGGTTGTATCAAATCCAATTAACAACTTGGCCAGATTTTTACCGACATAACCAAATCCAATTATTCCAAATGTTTTCCCAGATAGTTCTAACCCCTCAAGTTCTTTTTTCTCCCATTTCCCTTCTTTGAGACCTATTGTTGCTCTAGTAATATTTCTATATATATCTATAACCATACCTATTATTAACTCTGCAACAGAAAGAGCATTTTGACCCGGAGTATTTAATACTTTTATGTTTTTTGTGTCAGCTGCTTCAACGTCTATATTATCCAAGCCCATTCCAGCTCTACCTATAATCTTCAGTTTTGGTGCACTCTCAATAATTTCTTTGGTAACTTTTGTTGCGCTTCGAACAATCAAAACGTCCACATCTTTCATTTTTACTTTCAGATTATCTTTATCAAGGTGTTCAGAAGTTATTACTGCCTTGGGTAATTTTTCTTTTAGTTTCTGCAGAGCATTTTCATCCAAAGGATCATTTATGTGAATTCTCATTTCACATCACACTCTTTCGTTAACAAAAATTTCTTCAGATGCTATTACACCTTTTCCTAATTCGACTTTAAATCCAAATTTATTTAAGCTCATTTCTAATGCGCTAATCGCAGTTATAATGTCAAATTTAGACATGTAGCCCAAATGAGCTATTCTTATTATTTTTCCCTTAAGCTGAGACTGCCCCCCTGTAAATACTACACCCCAATCATCTCTCAAAAATTTTATAAGTTTCTCAGCATTTACTCCTGCTGGAACTTTTATAGCAGTTATTGCATTTGAAGGTTTTTCCGCAAAAAGCTCTAGGTTAAGGGCTTTAATACCAGCTCTTGTTGCCTGACCCATTATTCTATGCCTTTCCCAAATATTTTCAATGCCCTCTTCTTTCAACATAGCTGTAGATTTAACAAGTTGGTAAATAAGATTGACAGGCGGAGTAAATGGAGAATCTGGATAATTCTTTTTATAAGATCTCATATCAAAATAATATCTGGCGTTTTCACTTTTTTCAACTACCTTCATTGCTTTATCATTTAGGGCAATCATTGCCAATCCTGGGGGCATCATAAATCCTTTTTGTACGCCGCATACCACTACATCAATATTCCATTCATCCATTTTTAATGGTTCCGCTAATAACCCAGAAATCGCATCCACTACTAATAAAGCGTCTGTATCTTTTACTACATCGGCAATTTCTTTAATAGGATTTACTACTCCTGTAGAGGTTTCACAAAGAGTTGTAAAGATGGCTTTCGTGTCTGGATTTTTATCTAGAACTTCTTTTATTTCTTCGGCTCTAACATATTTACCCCATTCAACATCAAGTTCCACTAACTCTGCTCCATAAGCCTCACATAACTCACACCATCTTTCGCCAAACTTACCACCATTAACTGCTATTGCCTTATCTCCACGAGACAATAAGTTAGCAACGGCAGCTTCCATTGCTCCAGTGCCAGAAGATGCGATCGTATAGACAGGATTATTTGTTTGAAATAAGTACTTTAAATTTTCCAATGCTTCATTTTGAATTTCTAGATACTGCGGAGTTCTGTGATGAATTGTGTCTTTCGCACCTTCGAGTAAAATATCAATTGGTACAGGTGTTGGCCCCGGAGTCATTAAATAATTCTTTTTTAGCATTCTAGCCACGAATATCCCCTCCCTTGTTTTTGAATGCTCTGATTGTATTTTAACTCAATTTATAGTATTTTTTTAAAAATTATGAAAAGTAAAATTTTAAAGAGTCGAAAGTATACAATAAATGGGAAAATTTTCGTATTTCTTATTTTGTTAGGTATTCTACCACAGTTTACATGAAATAATATGGACAAATTTTGTCTACTTTTAGGATTCTGCTTCATAAAAGAAAAAATTTTGAAAGAAGACGATTTAATGTTATAATTATTATTATAACAATAACAATTTGAAAGAGGGATCTTTAGAATGAATTTCAACGTAGATGAGGAGAAAATTTTAAGTTTATTAGGCATGGCTGCAAAATCAAATAGTATTGTATATGGTAAAGTTGGCATTAGAAATTATATTAGTTCTCCTCGTATAAAACAAAAATTAATTATCGTCGCGATAGATACTGGTAAAAGAGTTAAGTTAGATACTTTTAACAAGTGTAAAAAATTCAAGGTCCCTTTTATTGAAATTAATAAGACAAAATCAGAGATTTCCAAAGCACTAGGATGCGAAAGCGTAAGTGTCATAGGAATCACAAATGAGGACATCATAAAAGGTATTTTAGAGTTAGTTCCTGAAAAGGAGGTGATTAATAGGTGCCAAGGACTCGGGTATACGAAATTGCAAAAGAATTAGGAATGAATTCAAAAGAATTAATCGAAATTCTGCAAGAAGAATTTGACATACAAGTTAAAAGCCATATGAGCACTTTGGAAGAAGATACTGTTGAGGCCATAAAAGAACTGATTGAAGAAATGAGAGAAACAAAAAAATCTGATAGAAAACACAAAAATACAGTTAAAGAGACTAAAGACACGGCTAAGGAGGAAGAAAAAATATCTGAGCTAGTAGAAGAAAGGCCATTAAAAGAGATTTTTTTATCTCAAGACAGTTTAACTCTTGATAAATTAGCAAAAGAGATAGGTGTAGAACAGAATGAAATCATTAAAGATATGTTCATGAAAGGAAAGGCATTAAGACCTGGACAAGAATTGGATAAAAAGACGATTGAAGAAATTGCTTTTAGTTATAATGTCATTGTCAATTTTGAATCTCCAAAAAAAAGAGTTGTAACTGAAGAAAGTGAAGAAGATATAGAACTTCAACTTGCCAAAAAATGGGAAGAAATTTATGAAAAAGAAAAAGATCGACTAGAGAACAGACCACCTGTAGTTACGATAATGGGCCATGTGGATCATGGGAAAACTAGCCTTTTAGACGCTATTAGACATAGCAGGCTTGCTGAAAAAGAGGAAGGCGGTATAACTCAATCAATAGGAGCATACCAGATTGAATATAATGGTAAAAAGATTACTTTTATAGATACTCCAGGTCATGAAGCGTTTACTGAAATGAGGGCCAGAGGCGCTCAAGTAACGGATATAGTAGTCCTTGTTATAGCTGCGGATGACGGGGTAATGCCTCAAACAATTGAAGCATGTAACCATGCGAAAAGTGCTAATGTTCCCATTATAGTTGCTATCAATAAAATAGATAAGCCAAATGCGAATGTAGAACTAACAAAACAACAAATGGTTTCAAAACTTGGTCTAGTTCCTGAAGATTGGGGAGGAGATACTATAACCGTTCCTATTTCCGCCAAAACATCCAAAGGTATAGATGATCTTTTAGAAATGATACTTTTAGTTGCAGAATTACAAGATATAAAATGCATTCCAGATGGCAAAGCCAGAGCAGTTATTATAGAAAGTAAAATTGATAAAGCCATGGGGCCTTTAGGAACAGTTATAGTAAAAGATGGAATTCTGAAGACTGGCGATGATTTTGTAGCGGGCGCTACATATGGTAGAGTAAGAAGGATGATAAACGACAAAGGTCAGACTGTTGATGAGGCAACTCCTTCAACTCCCGTACAAGTTTTGGGGTTTAATGATGTACCAAGCATGCATTCCATATTGTATGTAGTTGATACAAAAGATGAAGCTCGAACTCTCGCTGAAAAAATAAGGCAGAGGGAATTAGAAAAAGCTCAGGCTTCCAGTAAAAGACATATTAAACTTGAAGATATAATGGAGATGATGCAAGCACAGGAAAAGAAAACGCTAAATATATTATTGAAGGCAGGAACTTATGGTGAAATAGAGGCATTAAAAAATGCTATTCAAAAATTTGAAAATCCAGACATAGACATAAAAATAGTGCATGCAGGAATTGGTGCAATTAGTACGAGTGATATTATGCTTGCTTCTGCATCAGATGCAATAGTTTTAGGTTTTCGAGTGAAAGCCGACCCTAAAGCTGTAAAGATGGCTGAAGCAGAAGGAATACAAATTAGAAGATATAATATTATTTTTGATCTTATAGATGATCTAAAGAAAGCATTAGAAGGAATGTTAGAACCAGAAGAGAAAGAAGAAATAATAGGATACGGTATAATAAAAGATGAATTTAAAATAAAAGGTGTGGGGAAAGTTGCAGGTGTCCAAGTAACAGAAGGTCAAGTATTGAAGAACGGCGGGGTAAGAATTTACAGAAATGGTTCTTTAGTAGCTGATGTAAAAATCGCAAGTCTAAAACATTATAAGGATGAAGTCAAAAGTATCGAAGCTCCTAAAGAATGTGGGATATTATTTGAAAATTTTGAAGATTTCTCAAAAGGTGACGAATTAGAATTTTATAGGATTGTAAAAGTAAAAAGAGAACTTAATATAGAACAAAGCACAAAATAGATATTTTCTTACGTTAAAATGAAAAAATAAACATGTTGGTGGGTTGAGATTAAGATGGAAAAAGATTATAAAATACATGGGATAAGAGGTGCCACATCTATTGAAGAAGACAATGCAGCACATATAAGTGAGAGAGTGTTGGAACTGTGGAAAGAAATTATCTTGAATAATGATATATTAAGGGTAATTTCTGTTATTTTTTCAGTAACAAGTGATATTAAGTCCCTCAATCCAGCTACTGTTTTAAGAAAAAAATTAAATTTAAATACCATCCCTTTTATGTGTTTAACGGAACCTGAGTTTGAAAATTCCTTCTCGAAAATTATTAGGGTGCTTATCATTTGTGAAAGTAGCACCCAAAATTTTGTTTACCTTCATAAGGCATCTCAGCTAAGACAGTAAAAAATATTTGAAGTGGAATATTAATAATATTAAGAGGTGGAAGTTTTGTCTCATAGTAAGATTAAAATGATTTATTTTGATTTAGACCATACTCTGTGGGATTTTGAAAGTAATTCGAAAAGTGCACTTAAGTTAGTCTATGATAATTATAAAGAAATATTTAATTCGGTAATGCAGGAAGATTTTATTGCAACATATCAAAAAATAAATGTCCAACTGTGGGATTCATATAGAAAAAAAGAAATAAACCAAGAGGAATTAAAAATTCTTAGATTTGAATTAACCTTAAAAGCTTTGAACATTAAATACGATGAATCTTTAGTTAAAAGAATTAATGACTTTTATTTGGATGTATTATCAAAACAAGAGAAGCTTATAGATGGAGCAAAAGAAGTTTTAGATTACCTCGTAGGTAAATACGAGTTAGGTATTTTAACTAATGGTTTTAGAAAAACTCAACTAGCAAAATTAAAATCTTCAGGGATAGAAAAATATTTTGCAATTTTGGTAAGTTCCGAAGACACGGGATCCCCAAAGCCAGATGAAAAAATATTTAGTTTTGCTCAAAAAGTTGCTGGTTACTTAAAAGAAGAAATAGCTTATGTTGGTGACGATTTAGAAAATGATATTCTACCTGCCAAAAAATTTGGGATGCAGGCTATTTGGTTCAAGAACAATAGCTCCTTTAATGATTATTTGTCAGTCGAAGATGACATCATAGTAATAAACAATTTATCAGAGTTAATAGAAATATTTTAAGTAATTTCTAAATAATAAATTCCTTTTCTAAATTTATAAATACTTTCGCCAGATATTAAATCGATACATTCTTTGTTTAGTTCAAATGGCTCCTCCTCTAAAGAAATTAAAACAATAACTTTATCATTATCTTTTTTCTTTTTAAAAATCAATCTTTTTTTGGTTACCTCTACTAATTCATAATCTCCTCTTGACAAAGCCGGATGTTTTTTTCTTAAATCAATCAATGTTTTTGTATATTTAAAAATTTCATATTCTTTTTCTGTCCAATTTTTTTTAAATTTCATCGCTACTCTGCCACTGTCAGAGAAATGAGACGCGAAGGGATCTCCTTTCAACGCAATTTCATTACCATATTCTAACATTACATTTCCAGTTAATGTCATAAGTAATCCCATCGCTATGTAAAAAGATTCCATATCCTTGCAGATATCAATAAATCTGGGTAAATCATGATTTTCAATGAAATATGTTAGTTGGAAAGTATCTTCATTAAGTTTGTTAGATAATATAATTTGTTCATACAAATCTTCTAAAGATCTTTTCCTTTCGCCTATGGTTTCTTTGATACTATTGTAGGTAGCAAAATCGAAAAGGCTTGTAAAACGTTGATTGTTAGAGCCTTTAAATTTTTTCAGTAAAGCAAAATTTTTTTCTTTATCTCCTTCATCTTCCCATACTTCACCCAAGATAATTACATCCTTATTTATTCTTTTCATTCTTTCAGAAAATTCTTCTAGAAAATCTAAAGGTAGACCTAAAGCGTGATCCAACCTGAATCCATCTAAATCAAATTTATCTAACCAATATTCTCCAACTCTAATTAAAAATTCTCGAGTATCTCTATCTGTTAGATTCCAAAACAAAAATGATCTTTGCCATCTTTCTTCCTGCGGGGATTGAGGAGGTTCTGTTTTAACTTTCAAATCTTGAGGAATTGTAGAAAAATCATAGTCTTTTGAGGCATGGTTTAAAACCAAATCGATAATAACTTTTATTTTTCTTTTATGACACTCTTCCAATAAATTTTTAAAAATCAAATTTGCTTCCTCTTTTGAAGAAGAACTAATGTTTTCAGAAATTGAGAAATAATCAACAACATCGTACCCATGAGTAGTATGAGATTTAAATATTGGACCTAGATATATTAAATCTATTCCAAGTTCTTTTAGGTAATCTAATTCTTGAATTATTCCTTGTAGATCACCATCTATTGCATTTTTCTCGTAATATTTATATGTTTCTTTGGGAAAATCATTATTTATTTCTCCATTTTTAAAGAATTTGATTAATATGTGATATCCATTAAACACAATTTAGCCTCCTAACGTATGTTGTAATTGCTTTTAAAAATTCTAAAATGAACATTTTATAAATGTTTTAGATTTAGATTTTTGGATTTATTTCTCATTCAAAAACGTCTCGTATAGATTGACTTTACAATTTTTGGCCCTTGTACTGGAAGAGAGGTAGAAGGGAACCTCCTCGTGACCCATATAAATATAAAACTTATTTTTCAAAATCTAAATTTACCATGAATATTTTCAGTATTCATTTTATCATTTATATTTTAAGTAAATGAAAACGTTTCCTAAATATAACTTTATTAAGAGTTGAGAAAATAAAAAAAATAACTTAAATTCTGATATAATTGAGAAATAAGTAAATAAGTTTAATTGATAAAACTAATAAACAAAAAACTTACTTTTTACAAGTCAAAGGTGAGAAATAAGTTATGAAAAAAAGGGTTTATACTGTATTTTTATTATTAATAACTTTAATTTCTTTTTCCGCGAATTTGTCGAAAGATACTATGCTGGTTAGTTTAAACGATAATACGTGGATTACAAGGCAAATTGCTGAGAAAGTTAAGAGCATAGGAAATTATATGTATGAAATTGAAATAAAGGATGCAATGACGGATTTGATAAGAACCGAAGATTACGATGTGATAATGAATATTTTCACCAATACAAAGGAAAATATCACTATTGCATTTGGTTATTTTCAAGGAGGAGGGTTTTCCTATGCGGAAACAACAGACCAAACTGCCGATTGGGTTGAAAAATTTTCTGTTAAAGCTTTAGAAAACTTATCTTTTCAGAGATTTTTATATGGTGAAAATTGGGATATTTTACAACTTACTTTTTGGAAGGGCGTAGATGAATACCCTATTTATCAGAATGGGAAAATGTATTTTATCAGCGACCGTTATATAGGTAACAGAGAATTATATATATTTGATTTCGAAAATGGTACTGAAATTAAGATACCCTTAGAATCTTCGGCTGAATATTTTCCCGATATATCTCCTAATAATAATTATTTAACATTTCAAACTAGTTTGTTTGGGAAATGGGATGTAGTTTTATATGATTTGACCACCAAAAAAATAACAAGAATTAGCCCTTCAAACAGGAATGCTTATTCTCCTTATTTTTATGATAATACTTTAATATTATTTACCATGGAAGATGAAACCAGTAAAGGGACTGAAATTTGGTCTTATGACCTATACTATAAAAAGTTAGAAAAATTAAGCGATTCAAAACAGCTCTTAAAATTTAGACCAAGTAAATGGAATGGCAATAACATAGCCTTTTATGCAATTAATTTAGATGATGCTAGTGTGAATATTTATTATTTAGATGAAAACAATAAAGCATATCCATTGATAGTAGGTCCTTTTAACCAAACAGATAGTTGGTCAAACGGCTCAGATTTGTTGGTATTTTCTGAATTCAATGGAAAGTACTTTAATATTTATGAATACAATAATGGAGAAAAAGTAAATCTAACTAATTCTATTACAAATGATTGTTTTTATCCCACATACTCGCCAGATAAAAAATATGTTTTTTTTACCAATTATTACTCCGAAGCAGATGTCTTTGTATTAAATCGTGAAGCTATTTATAAGAAAAAGAAATAATTATTTTGGAGGGATGTAAATATCAGCAAATTATCCCGAGAATGATTTAATTAATGATGTTTCAAAAAAAAGTACAGATTCTAAATTTTTTAAAAATGTATTTAAAATTTTAGGAATTTTTTTAATAGTTGTGCTGTTTTTTTGGAATGTTTTTGTTACGCTTTTAATTTTGATATTACTTAATATGAAAACTCTAAAGAAATCTATTTTTGGGAAACTTCCTTTAGAGTTTGACAAAAATTCTTTTGTAGGTCCAATAACCTACACATATAAAGAAGAAAACGTCCCCTTAAAATTAGACATCTATTATCCTGTAAATGAACATGAAAAATACCCAACAGTTTTTTTTGCCCATGGAGGTGGGTGGATTAGTGGAAGCAGAAAGTTGGCTAGTGTCACAACTTGGTCTAAATTTTTAGCTAGTAGAGGATTTACAGTTATAGCGATAGACTATAGATATAGTTATTTTCATGATTATGAAGAATTGATACAAGATTATTCTGCTGCTTTAGAGTATATAAAAAATAATTGTGAAAACCTAAAAATCGACAAAAACAAAATAGTGTTAATGGGAACTTCTGCCGGAGGAACACTATCACTTTATTACGCAGCGTTTAATACTTTTAACAATAATTTACAGGCAATGGAAGGAATAAAAGGTGTTGTTAGCTGGTATGCGCCGGCAGATCTTTTAGATTTATGGAGTGTAGAATCGTTATTTGCAAAAGTTGCAGTAATAACTACAATGAAAGGCAGTCCAAATAGAAAATTTGAAGATTATAAACTTTACTCACCTATAAACTATATATCGGAAAGAATGTGTCCAACGCTTCTTGTTCATGGTGAAAAAGATACAACAGTCCCTGTTGAATCATCAAAAAAACTTTATAAAAAATTGAAAGAATATGGGGTTTATACAAAATTACTCATTCACCCAAAGGGTAATCATAGCTTTGAACTAGATTTAAAAGATTTTTTGACAATCAAATATGTAGAAAAGACCGTTAGTTTTATGAAAGAACTATGTAAATAGTAAGGATTTATAAATTATAAAAATTATTTTGCAATAAGGGGATAGAAAAAGTGATTAATTTTAATTATGAAAAAACTAATGTAGATTTTGTTCAAGGATACATAAACAAAGGGAGAAATTACAGAGAATCATTAATTAGGTATCTTTCTTTGTATAAACAAGCCAAAAAAGGAACTGAATTAAATGAAGTATATCTTTTTGAGCCGAAGAAAAAGGCAGTAGGTCTAGTTATTATTCTTCATGGCTTAGGTACCAAGAATATTTCTTATATCTTCAAAATGGGAAGATATTTTTCTAATTTTGGGGTTAGAGCTGTAATTCCAATACTTCCTGAAAATTATACAAGAACTTCAAATGGCTCTATGAGTGGTAAAAAATATTTTTCTGATAGTATAGATAGCATCTTAAATACTTGGGAACACGCAGTTGTAGATATTTTATCTCTTATAGATTTATTGAAAATAAATAACTTGTGGCACGAAAATAATTGTATGATTGGATATTGTTTAGGTGGGATGGTTTCTGTATTAGTTAATTCTTTAGATTCATCTATTAAACATAATTTCATAGTAGCAAGTGGAGGAAACATTGCGGATCTTATCTGGAATTCGCCGATTCTTGAATTTGCCCGAAGAGATTTTTTAAATCAGAAGGACAACAAATATTACTTAAATGATAAAGAAAGTTTAATCCAAATCTTTCAACAATCGCTTAAGAACTTAAACGATTTTAAAAGTGTGGGTGATGTTCTAACATCAGAAATTCATCCTTTATTAAAAGTAGATCCTGCTGTTTACGCCAAATTTATACCCAAAGGAAAGGTTACTTTTTTGGAAGCTGCTTTTGATCTTGCTTTACCGAAGAGTTCAAAGAAAATATTGTGGGAAAATTTAGGAAAACCTAAAAGAATTGTTTTGCCTATAGACCATATCACCTGGTTGGCTTTTCATAGACTAATATCAAACATTATATTAAATGAAATGAAGTTTGAAGGAGTAGGCTACCAATTTTTAAACTTAAGATATATAGCAAGGTTTCAAAAATAAAAGCCTGCAAAAAGTGCAGGCTTTATTTTTTATGTGTACCTGGCATGTGTAAAAGCTAAAGAGGAGGAAGTAACCTGTTGCTTAGTAGTGGGAACCATAAGCTGAAGATAAGAAGTATTATGATCATCTTCATTTCAAAAGAATTATGATTCCAAAGCTAGATTTTAACTTTTGTAGTTACACCTTCTTTAGCATATAGATGACATTTTACTTCTCTTCCTTCTTTGAAAACAATGGGGGGTTCCACTTCTTTACACACTTTCATCGAATAAGGACATCTTTCACAAAATTTACACCCTAATCTCGAAAATTCCTTTACTTCTAAAGATGATAACTTGATCTCTTCTTTCCACGTACCTTCCGGATCAGGTTGTGGAACTGATTCTATAAGCATTTGAGTGTATGGATGTAAGGGCAAAAGCATAACCTTATCAACATCTCCAAATTCTACTACATCTCCCCTAAGCATTATTGCTATCCTGTCACTTATGTAATAAGCAGTTGCAAGATCATGGGTAATATACAAAACATTTACATTATATTTGACCTTTAGTTCATTGAATAAGTTTACAATAGACATCCTCAATGATGCATCAACCATTGAAACAGGTTCATCCGCTATTAATAAAGCTGGTTTGGTTATCAAAGCCCGTGCTACTGACACTCTTTGAAGTTGACCTCCGGATAATTCATTTGGATATCTCCCTTCGATTTCTGCTAAGGTTAATCCTACCGATTTTAAAGAATTCTCGATAATCTTCGATATTTCATTTTTGGTATTTGCCAAATTATAATTTCGAGCAGTTTCATACAGATAAGAATCAACTTTTTTAAGTGGATTAAATGTTTCAAAAGGATTTTGAAATATAGGCTGCACTTCTTTCATATATTCCATTAATTCGTTTCTTTTTTTAATATGAGTAATGTTATTTCCTTTATAAATAACTTCTCCTGAAGTGGGGGTTTCAAGCCCAAGTATCATTCGAGCAACCGTTGTTTTACCACTACCTGTTTCTCCTGCAAAAGCCAATATTTCAGGATTATCTCCTTTTATATTAAAGCTTATATTATTAACAGCTTTTAATTTACTCCCAAAAATTCTACCTCCAATATTAAAAACCTTTACTAAATTTTTAACTTCTAATAGATTCTGAGACAATTTTCTCACCTTCTTCAATTTCATCCGAATATAGAAAACACGCCACTTGATGTGACTTATCATAATTTATAAATTTAGGTATATGTTCCCTGCAAATGTCTTTTGCGTAAGGACATCTAGGATGAAATCTACATCCGGAAGGTGGATTTGCTAAGGAAGGAGGGTTCCCAGGTGCGCTTATTCTTTGCCTTTTGTCTCCTATCTTTGGCAAAGATCTAATTAAAAATTGTGAATATGGATGTTTGGGATTTGTAAATAAAGTCTCCTTTTTTGCAATTTCCACTAATTTCCCTGCATACATAACAGCTATTCTGTCTGCAACGTTTGCATGAACCGCCATATCATGAGTAACTATTAGCATAGTGTTTTCCTGTTCTTTGTGTAACTTTTTTAGCATTTGTATAACTCCTCTTTGCACAATGACATCCAAAGCAGTTGTTGGTTCATCTGCAAATATAATTTTAGGCTTAAGTATAGTAGCTAAAGCAATGGTCGTTCTTTGCCGCATTCCTCCTGATAGTTGATGTGGGTAAGAATCAAGGACTTCTAAAGGTAATCCTAGATATTTTATGTGTTCTTCCATAAGTTTTTCATATTCTTCTTTTTCTTCTGCTGTTTTATGGGCTTTTATAACATCTTCAAATGTTTTTCTAATTTTTCTCACTGGATTTAGAGTACTCATAGAACCCTGGGGAATATACGATATATCTTCCCACTGTACTTCTCTTAATTGCTTTTTATCTAAGGTCAATAAATTAAAATGCTTATTATCGTATGAATAATTAACTTCTCCAGCTAAAACTCTGAGTGGGGGTTTTATCATGGACAAAAGTACTTTTAACAAGGTACTTTTTCCGCACCCAGACTCGCCTGCCAACCCCATAATTTCATTTTCTTCAAGAGAAAAAGTTATATTGTCCACTGCTTTAACATCTCTTTCTACTCCGTAAACATGTGTGATATAGTAAGCGGACAATTCTTTTACTTCTAGTAAAGGCATAATAATATTAACCTCCCATTTTAATTCTTTGTAATCTTGTCCGGGGATCTAAAAATTCACTAATACTTACAGATAACATGTATAATGCCACAAAAAATAAAACTGAAAGAATAATAGGAGTTAAAATCCACCACCAAATACCTCTAAATATAGCTTGATATTGCATAGCCCAGTATATTGTGGTTCCTATTGTTGGCGTTTCTAGGCTAGATAAACCTAAAACTGATAAACTTATTTCCATACCTAAAGCCGAAAGTATAGTATTTATAAAATTTGCTATGACCCAAGGAATAACAAAAGGTAAATGTTCTTTAAAAACTACTTTCCACATATTCATACCTGAAAAAACTGCGGTGTGGGTGAAGTCTCTTTCTCTTAAACTTAAAACTTGTGCTCTCACTTGTTTTCCTGCCCACGGCCAAGAAAACATAGAAATAATTAATCCCATAGTAAACATATTCATCTTATCTCTTAACGAAAAAGATAAGAAAATTAAGATCGGTAAGGAGGGTAATACTATGAAGCTATCGTTTATAGACATCAAAACTTTATCCAAGGCACCTCCTTTGTAACCCGCTATTAAACCAACAATTGTTCCTATTATGTTAGCAACAAAAGCAGTAGTTAGCCCTAAAATAAAAGAGTTTCTTAAAGCGTGAGTTGTATTCCAAAAAATGTCTTGTCCCATTGAATTTGTTCCTAAAAAGTATTTTGAACTAGGGGGCCTATCTTTTGGAACAACATTCCACGACCTGGGATCATATGGAGAAAAAAAGGATAATATCGCCAATAAGGCTAAAATACATATCACAATAAAACCAAATAAAAATTTTTTATCTCTTTTTAAAAGATCTTTTAATATGACAAACATAGTCTCACCTCATCTATATCTTATTCTTGGATCGAATAATGGATAAAGTAAATCAATTATTAAAGAAGCTGTTGATATAGCAATTATTGAGAGAACAGTGATTCCCATCAACATATTGAAGTCACCGTTTGTAACGGCATTTTTTAATAATAAACCAACTCCAGGGTAGGAAAATGCCACTTCTGTAATAACAGCACCATTAAAAATTCCTCCTAATTGCAATCCTAAGGCAGTTATTTGAGGTAATATTCCATTTCTCATAACATAACTGAAAAGTAGTTTGCCTTTAGGTAAACCTGCAAATTCTGCATAAGTTACAAAATCTTCAGCTACAACATTTGACGTCATTGAACGCATACTAAGAAACCACCAACCCATTCCTATAATTATTAAAGATATAGCAGGTAAAATACTATGGTGTAATACATCTAAAATGAAAGACCAACTAAAAGATGGCCTAATTCCTATACTGTATCCTCCCATCATTGGAAAAATAGGAAACACATAAACAAATAAAATTACTAAAATCAACGCCATAACATAATAGGGAATAGGATATATAGACATTGCAACTACCGCTAACACATCAGACCATTTCTTATCTTTAAAGTAGCCGGCGATACCTCCTAGAATGTTTCCAATTATCCAAGATAACAAAGTTGTATTAATTAATAAGAAAAAAGTCCAAGGCAATGAATTTAGAACAATTTCCATAACAGGTGTTGGGAACATTGATAAAGAAGGACCTAAATCAAAGGTAAAAAGGTGTTTCCAAAATGCTAAATATTGTTCTAGTAAAGTTCCTTCTAAACCATACAATTCTTTTAATGTTTGTTGCAAACTTTCAAAAGCTTGTGGTTCCATATATGTTCCTCCATAAGCTGCCAACCTATTTATTGTTGCTTGTACAGGATCTATAGGTGTTAGCCTAGGGACGATAAAGGTTATCGTAATCCCTATAAAAACGACAACCACGTATTGAATCAATCTAGGAATAATATACGTTTTTAAAACTTTCAAAACATCGTTCCTCCTTTTGTTTTTTAAAATAAAGCCCGCCAACTAAAGCGGGCTTTATTATTTTATAAAATCAGGAAAATATTTACTTTCTTCCAGTTGGTTCAAGTCTAGGGTACATAAATTTTGCTTCTCCCCACCATGAAACAGGAGCCATATATGGATTGTCAGCCGATGGATAATTTGTCCAATAATAGTTATCATTAGCATTGAATTTTTTATTAATAGCTATTGGTATAAGGGGCATCTCTTCTACAACAATTTTGAAGAAATCTTTAGTTAATTCGACTAATTTTGGATCATCTGGAGACAAAGAAGCCATGGCCTCAATAAGTTTATCAGCTTTCGCGGGTGCTTTCCACCTTATGTCATTGTATCCAGTAGTGGCTTTGCCTGAAGGAGTATAAAATTGAGAGTGATAATGTTGCAAACGGCTCCACAGATCAGGTCTACCTAAAGCACCTAGCATATTCCCCCAAGCAGATATGACATCAAAGTCTCCTATAGTTCTTCTGGTTGAAAAAATACCTGATTCTCCTGTATCAACGTTAACTTCTATTCCAAATTTTCTCCATTGATCTGCAACAGAAAATCCTAATCTTGTTGAATCTGGTTCGACTCCAGATGGAGCAAGTATACTAATTTTCCATATTTCTCCATTTGGTAAATGCCACTTTCCATTTTTATCTTTTGAGAATCCATTTTCAATGAGTAACTTTTCTGCTTCAACTGGATCATATTTCCACCAACCGATGCCCCAAATATCTTCTGGATCGCCGCTTATTGAATATCCCTGTTGAATTGCGTAATCTTTAATTCTTTCAGCAATATTAGTATCGAAAGGTTTATATCCGTCTTCTAAGGTAAAACTTTCAAGCCAGGGTTCTAACGGTTTATAATAGACACCCATATAATAAGAAGTTGGACAAGTTGGAAGAGGAGTTACCCTTGTTATTCCATTGTAAACATTTTGAACTATTTCTTCCATGTTTATTGCAAGAGTTAAAGCCCATCTAACATCTTTCAAATTAAATGGATATTTTTCGTTGTTAAAGCCCATGTACCTGGCATTCGTGTCGTCCATCCATGCCCATGGAAAATCCTTATACCAAACTACAGAATATTCATTCCTTTTTCTTAATACTTCCCAACCTTCAGGTGTTAAGTCAAAGATCATATCCAATTCATGTCTTGCTTGAGCCATGACTTTTCTATCAACTTCAGGATAAGCTACAAAAATTATATATGTAGGTTTTGGTTCACCATATAATTGACCAACACTTGTTCTCTCCCAATCATCACGTTTTTTATATAAAAACCAATATCCTTGGGTGTCATAACTTTCTAGTACGTAAGGAGTGAGAGAAACTGGGGGATAAAAATTATAAGATAATGGATCTTCTACCTTTTCCCATATATGCTTAGGTTGCATCCAAGTTGTTCCAAAACTTAAAGAAGTTAAAAAATCATGAAATCTAGGGTATGATTTTGTAAGTTCTACTATAACCGTGAAATCATCAGTTTTGTATATATCCTTTACATATTGTTTATAGGAAGCACTATCTT
Organism: Defluviitoga sp.; assembly: GCF_035349255.1. Lineage (NCBI taxonomy): Bacteria > Thermotogati > Thermotogota > Thermotogae > Petrotogales > Petrotogaceae > Defluviitoga > Defluviitoga sp. Next base: position 42,454 of record NZ_DAOPSE010000011.1, read on the forward strand.
TAAAACCTGGATTGTTCATAATATTTTTAATAGTAAAAACTACATCATCTGCAGTGAATTGAACGTTATCACTCCAATAAATGCCTTTTCTAAGTTTAATAGTCATCTTGGTGAAATCTTCATTATATATAGGTGGTTCTACTGCTAGGGCATTTATCAGTTCACCGGTTTGTGGATCTACATACCACAACCCATCTGTTATACATTGATGAACCCCTTGAGAAGGAACTGATCCAGGGATCCATATGTTAAAATTATTTGGATTAGCGATACGTCCATAAGAAGTTTCAACAATAAGTGTTTCATTTCGTGGAACCGTTGGTAAAATTTGTGAAAAAATCACTCCCACCATAACTACAATCAAAGATAAAAACCATACTTTCTTTGCCATCTTAAATAACCTCCCTTTCTCTAAAATAATATTTCCACCTTGTAAAATCCCAAAAGTTTTATTTTATTTAATGTTGTTACTAAAAATTTGAATTAAAAAAACAACTCATTCTTAGATTTAAAGCAAGTTTCTCCACAACCCAAATATCAATTTTAATAGAGAAAGGATATGAAGTTATTATCTTTAATAAACATAAATTTAAGGTGTTATATTATTTGTAAAAAATTTTTTCAATAATCCTTTTTTATAAAGAAAACATTTTTAGAAATATAATATTTTTAATCTAAAAATATTATATTTCTAAAACACTAAAATACAAAGCTCTGAAAAAGACAAAAAAAATCGTTTATTAATAATTAAAAATGATTGTTCTTGATTATTAGTTAAATTCTTAAAAAATAAAAATTTTATTTTAAAATTGATTTAATTTAAAAAAATCTAAAGTACATTAATTAGAGTCAAGAAATTAGGATAAAATTCAATTACTTTAATAATTTTTTTAAGCTAAGAATTGCTCTGCTTATAAAATAGGTAGATAAAAATAATAACCTTTCTAAAAAATATTTCAATAGATAAAACATTAATTAAAGCCATAAATTGATAATTTTACTTTTTCTATTTGGATAAAATCCCAAGATTTTTATTCATTTTTTGTTAAAATTTAAAATATAGAGGAATCTATTTTACGGAGGAGGTATCTGAAATGAAGAAAGGTATAAATGTTTGGTCATTCCCATCTAATATGTCTATTAGCTCAAAATTGAAAATAACAAAAGACGCAGGCTTTGATGGTATTGAATTAAGTTTAGACGAAGAGGGTGAAATAAGTTTGAAAAGTTCTCACCAAGACCTTTTAAAAGTCAAGCACTTAGCAGAAGATTTCAATATCCAAATTCCAAGTGTAGCGACAGGCTTATACTGGAAATATTCTTTTACTAGTAATGATTACTTTATCCGCCAAAAAGCTAAAGATATCGTTAAAAAGCAATTAGAAGTTGCTTCAATATTAGGTGCAGATACAATTTTAGTTATTCCAGGAATTGTAGGTGCGGATTTTATTCCCAACTGTGAAATTGTAGAGTATCATAAAGCTTATGAACGCTCCTTAGAAACATTTATGGAATTAAAAAAAGAAGCAGAATCATTTAAAGTCAGTATCGGATTAGAAAATGTATGGAACAAATTTTTATTATCTCCTCTCGAATTTAGAGACTTTATTGATAAAATTAATAGTTCTTATGTGGGTATTTATTTAGATGTAGGAAATGTTCTCTACACAGGTTATCCAGAACATTGGATAAAAATATTAGAAGGAAGAATCAAAAAGATTCATTTAAAAGATTTCAAGCAGAAAATAGGAAACTTGAATGGCTTTGTCGATTTATTATCTGGAGATGTTAATTTTCCAAAGATAATAGAAAATCTAAAGACTACAGGATATAATGGATATTTAATAGCAGAAATGGCACCTTATAAATATTATTCAGATCAAATAATATATAATACTGCTCGATCTCTTGATAGAATGTTAAAAGATAATGTCTAAACATTAACAAAAATTTGTTATTATTGATACCCTTCTCCCTGATTCGTAGAATTTATAAAGTATCATAAATACAAATTTAACAAAAGAGACTTTGAAAAAATAAGGTTATGAAATTATAAGGGTTAAAGGATAGGGCCCAACCTCTCTTTTTCCAAATACCATTCCCAAACGTCTTAAAAAGACGAACACTAAATAAGAGTTAGAACAAAGGAGAAATTTTTTTCAAAAATCTAAAAACAAAACATTTATAGGATATATGTGTTAGAATTGCTAAAGTAGTTATCTTGAAAACACTAGATGGAGGTAACCTTGATAATGTACATACTGAAGAAAGATGGGAATTTTCATTATATTAATACAAAATCTAATAATCGTTCTTACATTACACCTTTTGTAACTGATACACATCTTCATGTACTAGGTTTAGGAGAAAAACTTTATTTTCCATCACTAGAAGGGGAAAATTTAAAAGAGATTAGATATATTATTGAAAATCTTTTAGAGAATAATCCTAAAGAAATTATTCTAAGAGGCTGGTCTGAAGAATTTGCAAGACCAACTAAAGATTTTTTAGATAATATAACAACAAATTTACCTATTATTTTAATTCGTAGGTGCGGCCATTTAGCAGTTGTCAACTCTAAAGCACTTGAAGTTGCCGTTTTTAATGACTCTAAAGAATATATAGATTTTACTACAGGAATTGTGAAAGAAAAAGCATTAGAAAAGATTTACCAGATAAAAGATTTTTCAGATTTTTCAGCATATGCAGAAAAAATTTGGGGTTATGCTAAAGATTATTTGATTGGTAAAGGTTATGGTTTTGTTCACTCTGATGATTTGCACGGAATATCTAAAGAAGATTTACCCTTTAAACCTACTGACAATTTAAATGTTTTTGAGAAAGTTGCGATAAATAACCATGAAGACCTAATATTCTATTATGAAAACGGCTATTTTGACAAATATTCTTGTGTTAAAGTATATTTAGATGGTTCATTAGGAGCTAGAACTGCGTTTTTACTGGAGAAATATAATGATGATTATAATAATTTTGGAATAAAACTTTGGGAAGATGAAGAATTAATAAAGGTTATAGATTTTTGCGAAAAAAATAATTTGCATTTAGCCGCCCATGCAATTGGTGATGGAGCGGTTGAACAATTATTAAACGCCTTTGAGAAAGCAAAACCAAAGCTAGTTCATAGAATTATCCATGCTATAGTTTTAAACGAAAATCAAATAGAGAGAATAAAAAAACTCAAGATTATACTTGATATACAACCACAATTTATTGAATCAGATAAAGTTTTCATACACCAAAGACTTGGTAAGAGACTTAATAAAGCATTTAATTTTTCAAAATTATACGAAACAGGGGTCCCTTTATTCATTTCTTCTGATGCTCCTGTAGAAGAGCCTAATTGGGTTAGAGATTTGAAAACCTTAAATAATCTAGGAATACCTTACAGCTATTCTTTGTTTCAGATTACTTACGGTCCAGAATTTATAGATAATTTTGATAGAGAACTTGCTACTTATGAACAAGTATTAATCTTTAAAGATAACCCTTTCAATCAAATCTCTATGCCCAAAGTGTATAATAGTAAATAAACAAAATACAAAAGGAAAAAACATATATCAAGAAGGGGGTGCCCCAGTGAAAATAAAAAACTTAGTAACAACTGGTATTATGATTGCTTTAATTTTTGTATTGACTTTTGCAATAAAAGTTCCAGTTCCTTTTACAAGGGGTTATATTCACCTGGGGGACAGCATGATTTTTATAACATCCATTTTATTTGGGTGGAAGGTTGGAGCTTTGGCTGGTGGATTAGGTTCTGCTTTAGCAGATATTGTTGGTGGATATGCTTTTTGGGCGATACCTACTTTTATCATTAAAGGAGCAATGGGGGCATTAGTGGGCTTAATATCGGAAACTTACAGGAAAAAATACTCTTTAAAAAAGGAAATTAGCATTTTCTCACTGAGTGTAGGTATATGGGTTGCTTTTATTCTAAGTGTTTCTTTTAGTTTAAAAAATTTATTAAACAATCTGGCTACTTCAACAATAACTCCAACTTTAATGAATGAGTTAGGTTATGAAAATATTGAAGATTTAAAAGTATTTTTGTTGAATACTAGAAATTTAATAAATATCATTTTAATAATAGTTCCTATAATTTTAATTTTGATTTCATTAGTTCTAAGAAAAAAAGATTTAAAACTTTTCAATCTTGGAAATTTAATGGGAAGTGTAATATCAGGATTATGGATGGTCTTTGGTTATTTTCTTGCAGGTAGGATATTGCTTGGAAATTGGATTATCCCAATTTTCGAAATTCCATGGAATATTTTACAATTTACTATAGGAATGATCGTAGCATATAGTGTTTTATGGGCTTTTAGAAATACAAAACTTTTTCAAAGTTCAGAGATATGAATGAGTTAATAGAAAAAAGGAAGGTCAAAAAACGACCTACCCATGTTTTATAGTTTGTTTTGAATTATAAAAGAGAAAGGTAGCGTTTCTCAACTTCATCCCAATTTACCACATTCCACCAAGATTCTATATATTCAGCTCTTCTATTTTGATATTTTAGATAATAAGCATGCTCCCATACATCTATGCCGAAAATGGGTGATAACCCCACCGATATAGGATTATCTTGATTTGGTGTTGACATAACCGCTAAATGTCCATAATTATCCATTACTAACCAAGCCCATCCACTGCCGAATCTGTTAATAGCAGAGTTAGAGAACTCAGATTTAAATTTTTCGAAGTTTCCAAACGTTTTTTCTAAAGCTTGAGCTAGCTTTCCAACAGGTTTTCTACTACCATTAGGTCCCATAATGTTCCAAAATAAAGTGTGGTTATAATGACCTCCTCCATTATTTCTCACGGCTTCTCTAATATCACTTGGAATGTTATCCAAGTCTTTCAAGAGATCTTCGATGCCTTTATTCATTAATTCTGGATGTTTTGCTAAAGCTTCATTCAACTTGTTTACATACGTAGCATGATGTTTAGTATAGTGAATTTCCATAGTTCTTGCGTCTATATATGGCTCCAATGAATCGTATGCATAAGGTAATTTTGGCAATTCAAATTTCATAGTAACACCTCCAATATAATTAGGTTTTTAAATCAGACAATTTTTGTCGTATTTAAATTATACTATAGTTTTTTGAAAAAGTCAACCATCACTTTAAAAACATGGAAAACTTTGAATGAAGAAAATTGAATTTGAGTAACTTCTAAGGTCAAACTCTCCTGGCTTTTAGGTTAAAGATCAGTTAGAAGAGTTATAAAAAGATATTTTTTAAAAGAATCGTGATTGAATTTTAACTATGCAATAAAACATCAATTCGAAGGAGTGCCAGGGAGAGAAAGTAATTGACTATAAAACAAATTCTGTAATAATTGTCAAATCAGATAATTAAAAATTTTCTTAATATGTGAAAAATTAAGATTTGAAGGTACTAAGGTGAGTAATAGAAATTACGTAAAAAATAAATATAAAACTCCAAAGTAGCAGAGGAATAAATTTAGTATTAAAGGTAAGAGGTTTAAAAAAAGTGAATAATTTTACATATTTTTTAACCGATAAAGCAAAAAATGTTGAGAAAGAATGCAAAGCTTTCCAGGGCAGAAGAGCAGAAGATAATCCACAGATTATCAATAACGAAATAGCGGGTGTTAAAAGAGGAGTGACAAAAAGTCCCAATAATGAAATCTCACCAAAATATATCACCGAAAGCGGAAAAACACCTATATAAGAAGCTACCGGAATTAACAACGTTTTCAGAGAAGTATTGTTTACATTATTAGAAGTAAATAAAATCATAAAAGAGGCAGCATAACTCATTAAAAAACTAATATTAAAAATATTTTCTGGAATATATAAAAGATTAAGATAACCTATAAGTCCTAGGATGTTATATGAATTAATGGGAATATCAAGTAGTTTAAAAATGTTCAAAACAACCAACATACTTACCGCTCTAACAGAACTTGGTGTAAAACCCGTTAAAATTAAATAACTGCTAACTGCAATGGTACTTACAATTAGGCGAAGGTTTCTCTTTGAAAACAATAAATTTACAAAAAAAGTTATTAAAGAATAGATTAAAAACACATGCATACCTGAGACAGCAAATAAGTGAAGGGTACCTGTTTCTTTGAATATCTCTTTATCTCTTAAGTTCCCCATAAAAGAACTAACCAAAACATCCCTTGCTTCTTCATTTTTAATATTTTCATACAACCTACTTGTAATATTATCTTTTATTTTCATAATAGATTTATTATTAGCAGGAGCAATATATT
>NZ_DAOPSE010000012.1:0-47302 GCF_035349255.1 Defluviitoga sp.
TTTTTTAAGAAAAAAGAACCTAAAACTAAATCAGAAAGCAACAAAGTATTTTATAACGAAAAGGATGCAATTGTAATATACTTGAAATGTTCTAAATGTGGAGAATTGTTTAGAAGTTATCTTAGAAAAGGTTATGATTTGATTAATGATTATGATAATAACGGGTTTTTAATTATTAAAGAATATATTGGAGCAAAATGTCCAAACCGTATTCATCTACATGCTATTCTCGATAGAAATTATAATTTAATAGAATATACATTAGAAAATGGAGAACTCATTTCTAAAGAAGAGTGGGAGAAAGGTGTAGAAAAATGAGTCAACAGAAAGATACAAATTTACATATATTTGAATATAGACCTGTTAGACCTTTTCTTCAAATACCCGAAAAAGTGCTGATGTATATTTTACAACTTACCCCCTCTTCTTTTGCAAAAGTTTATCTTTATTTATATAATTTAAGTTATGGTGTAGGTCTTGACTATACAATTACCCATACTAGTGTAAGAAAAATCGCCGATAATTTAAACTTAAGTGTTGGAAGAACTCAAAACGCCATAACCTACTTTAAAAAAATCGGAGCTCTTGAAAAAATTGAATCTCGAGCAGTAATAGGCACGAAATTTAAAGTCAATGTACCAGAATATTCTTCAAGTACTGGTAGTTGGTACTTTACCACTCCAGATAAAGTAAGATATTTAATGATGAAAGAAAAATTATTAACTTCAGAAAAAATTGTCACATCAAAAATTAAAAGATATAATTATGTAAAAAAGTCGCGAGACAAAGAGCTTTTCGACGATTTTAGGGAGCAAGATTGAATTATGCACCAACCAATTATTAATTTGTTAGTAGAAAAATCAGATCAATCAATACTGTTTCCAAGCCCTTATAAAGGAAATGAACCCGATAGAGTAAAAACTAGTATCGGAGAAATTATATTTATTAAAAATAATTTAGCAGTAATTAATTACAAAAATTCCCTCCTTTTTTTAGAGCATCATGGAGAGCAGATTATTAAAATCGGAACTAAAGTAAAATTAAATTTTACTAACAATTTTAATAGTCCAAAGACAAATGTTCAGATGAAACTTCTTGGTCAATTTTTAAATAATGAAATAAAACTAAATTTAAAGATTCTACAATTGAGTAATAGAGATACTTTAAAAATATACAATGAAAATATCACAGATACTCAAAAACTAAGAATTATCAAATGGTTAAATGATTTTATACACGAATTTGAAAAAAATACTGATGATATTTTGTACAATAAAATTAATAAAGAAGATTTAAATTCATCAGGATTGTTTGTGAAAAAAGTCTTGGAAAAATTAATAAATTCTATATATTCAAGTACATTCTCTTTTCCTTCTCCCGTTGAAACTTCAAATAAACTAGCTAATTATATCAAATATTTTCTCTTTAAACAGGAAGATGTTTTTTTTATGTCATCAAACGAATTAGAGGGTATGAAAAAAGAAATTCAACAAACGTTAGATGAAGAAATAATTCGAAAAAAAATTGATTTAAATAAAGAAATTACGTCTTTTGAAAAAGATAGACGGTTTAAAAATATTGACTCATATCTAACTATAAAAAATTTAGTGATCCAAGAACAAACTCCTTTAATTTTTACGATTATTTTAAACTTGCCAATATTTATGCAAATCGAAAGTAGATATAACAAGAAATACAATAAAACTAATAATGATAAGAACTATGAACTATCAATAATCTTATTGACAAATAAATTTGGTGTTGTTGACTGCCACATCAAAATAATAAACGATAAAAATTTTGTCAGTTTCGAAGTGGAAAGAAATAGAGATTATTTTTTAAATAAACTACCAGAGTTGAAAGATTTATTGAGTATTAAAGAAATTGAGGTTGAATATATAAAAGTTTTTTAGTGTATTTGAATTTTTTGTATGATAAAAAAATTATCGTTCAAGTATTAAATAAAATATATTATTTTTTACACAATTTTAAATAAACAAAAAAAAGTAAGCCAGATAGAATAAAGGATGCTGGCTTACTTGTAAACAAAATTAATTTACTATTTAATTGAATAAAAAGCTTCTAAACCTCTAAATTCTGCTAAGTCACCTAAAAGGTCTTCAATTCTTAATAATCTATTGTATTTTGCAATTCTATCTGTTCTTGAAAGTGAACCAGTTTTAATAAAACCTGAATTAGTTGCAACGGATAAATCAGCTATGAAGGTGTCTTCGGTTTCTCCTGACCTATGTGAAACAACTGCAGTCATTCCACTCTTGTATGCAAGCTCGATAGCATCTAGAGTTTCGGTTAATGATCCTATTTGATTTAACTTAATCAAAATAGAATTTGTAGCTTTTAACTCTATACCTTTCTGTAATCTTTTTACATTAGTTACATATAAATCATCGCCAACAACTTGGATTTTATTTCTTACCTTAGAGGTAAAATTGGCGTAGGTTTCCCAATCTTCTTCATCAAATGGATCTTCCAAAGATTTTACTGGATATTTATTTATCAAATTTATATAGTAATCAGATAGTTCATCTCCAGTCATTTCTTTACCATCTATAAAATATTTTTTTGTTTCTTCGTTATAGAATTCAGAGGCAGCCGCATCTAAGGCAATGAAAATTTGTTCTCCAGGTTTATAACCCGCAAGTTCAATTGCCCTAATTATATATTCAATTGCTTCCTCGTTTGAATTAAGATTAGGGGCAAATCCTCCCTCATCTCCAACAGAAGTAATATGACCTTCTTTCTTTAACAATTGTTTTAAATGTTGAAAAATCTCTACCCCTGCTCTCAAAGCGTCTCTAAAATTAGAAAAGCCTGCAGGCATAATCATAAACTCTTGGATATCTAAGTTATTATCAGCGTGTTCTCCTCCGTTAATGATATTCATCATAGGAACGGGTAACACCTTCGCGTTTGCTCCTCCTATATATCTAAAAAGAGGAATTCCTAAAGATTTGGCAGCTGCTCGAGCTACGGCCATTGAAACCGCTAAGATAGCGTTGGCTCCTAAGTTTCGTTTATTTTCGGTACCATCCAATTCTATCATGGTTTTATCTACTCTTAGTTGATTATATGCATTTAATCCTGTGATTTCAGGGGATATAATTTCGTTAATATTCTTTACAGCTTTAGTAACTCCTTTACCAAGAAAGTATTCAGGATCTCCATCCCTTAATTCTAAGGCTTCAAATTTACCTGTAGATGCCCCAGACGGAACGATGGCAGTGGCTTTAGTCCCACATAACAAAAGCACTTCTCCTTGAACTGTAGGATTTCCTCTGGAATCTAAAACCTCTCTAGCTTTCACTAAAATAATATCATTGTAGGAACTATAGAACAATAGAAACACCTCCAACATTAAAATAAAATTTGTTGAATCAAAATCTAAGGTTTTTCAGAACCTTTAGAAACCGCTTTAATAAAAGATTTTTATTCTTCAGAATAAACTAAAGTTCCAATTTCTTCTCCTTTAACAGCCTTTAGTAGGCTTCCCTTATCAAAGAAATTAATAATTATTATTGGAAGTTTATTTCTTTGACAAATTGAAAATGCTTCAGTGTCCATAATTTTTAATTGTTGACTAATTGCATCATTGAAAGTTATTTTATCTAGTTTATATGAATCGGTGTATATTTTTGGATCTTTGTTGTATATCCCATTGACTTTAGTAGCTTTAATTAACACATCAGCATCCATTTCAACCCCTCTCAAAGCTGCAGCTGTATCAGTAGTAAAAAGGGGATTAGAAGTGCCTCCAGAAAAAATTACAATATAGTCTTGTTCTAAATAAAAATCGATCAAATCATATTTTAAAGGAATAACAGAAGGTAGATCGACTATATTTGAAAAAACAACACTATTTAAACCATTTTTTTCTAATACATGTTTCAAATAAATAGAATTCATAACTGTTCCAAGCATGCCTAACTGATCGGCCATTTTTACTTTAAAATCTTCTAGTTCTTTACCTCTGAATACATTACCGGCACCAATTACGATACCAATTTTTACTTTTAAATCCGCGACTTTTTTTAACTCATTCACTAGATAGTTTGAAAAATTAACGTCAAATCCTTTTTTCCCTTCCCCGGATAGAGCTTCTCCACCTAATTTTAATAAAATTCTTTCATACATAAATTAGACAAGCTCCTTTCGAAAAAATGTAAATAACCACAATCAAAAATCAAAAAGTGTGGAAATGTCCGTCCTTTTTGATTTTAAGTTTATTCACCAACAGCAAATCTGGCAAATTTAGCTACAGTAATATTTTCTCCAACTTTCGCAGCTAATTCTGTGACTAAATCTTTAATTTTTTCTCCTTCTCCAAAAACATACACTTGTTCCAATAAACAGTTGTCTTCATAAAATTTTCCTAACTTATTTTCAATTATTTGTTCTTTTATATTTTCGGGTTTATTTGAGTCTTTAAGTTCTTCTAAGTATATTTCTTTTTCTTTATTTATTATATCTTCTGGAACATCTTCTTTAGATATCCATTGTGGATTCATTGAAGCGATTTGAAAACAGATTTTTTTGGCTAGTTCATGAAATTCTTCTGTTCTAGCAACAAAATCGGTTTCACATCCTAACAAAAGTAGTACGCCTATCTTTTCGTTGTGATGAATGTATGAATATACTATACCTTCCGGAGTTACTCTATCAGCCCTTTTTGCAGCCTTAATAGCACCTTTTTTTCTCAGTATTTCAATAGCTTTATCAATATCTCCACCGGCCTCTTCAAGAGCGCTCTTACAGTCAAGTATACCAGCGCCAGTAGAACTTCTTAAAGCTTTTATTTTTTCAATTGATACTTCCATTGACTCAACCTCCTATATTTTTCACTTCTTTTGGAAGAATTTATACTTAGATATTCTAACATAACTAATAAGAAATTGCAATTACAAAATCTAATATTTTTGTTATTATTGTAACAATTTTTCTTTTAATTTATTGCCTACTGAATTTGAAACCCATTTACTTACGTCTCCTCCGTATTGTGCAATTTCTTTAATCATCGAAGAAGATATAAAAGAATATTTTGTGTCAGCAATTAAAAAAAAGACTTCTAGTTCAGGTAATAATGTTTTATTTGCATGTGCCATTTGTAACTCATACTCAAAGTCGCTAACAGCCCTTAGGCCACGTATTAGATTATATATCTTGTGTTTTTTAAGATAGTCTACTAATAAACCATCATAAACATCTACCACAACATTTTTCAAATGTTCAAAATCTTGTTTAACCATCTCAAACCTTTCGGAAAGGGAAAACAGGTAATTCTTGTTAGGATTATTCATAACGATAACATATATTTTGTTAAATCTTTCGCTAACTCTTTCAACAATGTTAACATGTCCATTTGTAATAGGATCAAAACTTCCAGGATATGCAGCATCTCGTTTACCCATCGTTATTGTCCTCCATATACGTTGAGCTAGTAATTATACCTGATGCTAAAACGACACCTTCTTCATCATAAATAGTAGCAAATTGACCTGGAGTAACGGCAAAAATTGGCTCTTTAAATCTAACTCTTATGGCGTCATCCGAAATTTTAGTAACAATAGCCGGTTTTTCTTCACTCTTTTTTCTTACTCTACACAAACCTTCAAACGTTTTAAAATCAATAAGAAAATTTACTTTAGATGCAATAAGTTCATTTGAATAAAGTTTTTCAGTTGGAGCCATTATTAAAATATTTTTCTCAGGAATAATTTTATAAACATGAAGCTTCTCACAGGGCGATTTGTAATACCTTATACCAGAACGTTGCCCGATAGTATAATTTATGTATCCACTATGAATCCCTATTTCATTTCCTTCTAAATCCAAAACTTTACCTTCTCCAACTTGAATACCATTAGCCCTTAAAAAACCTCGATAGTCATTGTCAGGTATAAAACAAAGTTCTTGACTTTCTTTTTTGTCCGCAATACTTAATCCTAACTCTCTAGCTAGTTCCCTAATGTCAGATTTGTACAATTTTCCAAGGGGAAATAAAAGATGAGGAACGGCTTCTTTTTTTACGTAAGATAAAAAATAAGATTGATCTTTGTAACTATCCACACCTTTTTTCAACACCTCATCTGAATATTTTTCAGAATATTCTCTTATTACGTAGTGACCACTTGATATATATTTTGCCCCAATTTTTTTGGATATTTCTAAAGACTTACCAAACTTAAAATACCTATTACACAGAACACAAGGATTTGGCGTTTTACCTGATTTGTAAGTTTGTATAAAATAATCAATGATTTTTCCCTTAAATTCACTTTTTACTTCTACAATTTGAAAATCATCTAATTTCAACTTTTCTGCAATTTTTAATGCATCTGTTGTATCTGAAGAGCTACAACAAACCTTTTGTTTTTCCGGACCCGCCGAAAAAATAATATCGTTCACAGTTTTAAAATGAAGCCCATATACCTTATAATTTTGTTTTTTTAATAAATAAGCTGCTATTGAGCTATCAACTCCACCACTCATTAACACAACTACTTTTTCATTCACAGTCAACTTCTACTTTACTCTCCTCATCTAATGCTTTCGCTCTTTCTAAGTTTGCAATAGTAGTACCGTAATCTATTATATCTTGCAGAGTAAGTTTATCCAATTCCAAAATCATCGCATTGTGAACCCTTTTCCATACAAATTCTACAGCACAGTTTATTTCCAATTTACATTCTCCTGTAATGCAATCGTAAGATTGCAAAGGATTGTCAAGCACTTGAACTATTTCACTTAGTCTAAGATCTTTAGGATCTTTAGCCAAAACGTATCCTCCATATTTTCCTCTTATTGATTTCAATATTCCTGCTTCCCTTAATTCACTAAATATTTTCTCAAGAAAATCTTTTGGAATATTTTGCCTTTCTGCCAATTCAGCAATAGTTACTCTATCTTTTCCTTCTTCTTTAGTTAACACCGCCAATTCAAACAATGCTCTTAAGGCATAACTACTTTTAACTGTAAGAGCCATTTTTAAACCACCTCATAATTTTATTAAACATTTTCCTCTTATTAATTAGGATGAATATGAAACAACGTATACCGTAATCTTTTCTTCTGTTTTATTAGCTAATCTGACATCGTTTACATAAATATCAATTTTATTACCAACAATTTGCGATCCTGTATCTTGAACTATAAAATATCCATTATTTGGCAAAGTAGAAAGTTCAGGAATATACACTACAGTACCTAATGGTAAAACTTTAGGATCTGCTGCAATCGTCTGATAAGAAATAGGTTTATCTCCGGATCTTGTTAATCTGAAAGTTGGAGAATAAACTATTTTATCGTCCCATTCTGTGTAGTAGGTAGCTTTAAAATCTCCAATTTTCTTATAGAAAAGTCTTAAAGGATCCTTTGGTTCACCATTTTTCCATAATTCAATATTAACAATATCACCGTTTTTCCCATTTCCCAATGATTTCGTTATATCAACCCAAGAATTTTGAGAAACATAAAGAGTTTTTAGGTTACTGGTAACAGTTACAATTCCATTACCATGGTCAATTTTTAAATAATAATTATTGTTTGTTAGTTTTCCTGATTCAATTACCCTGCCAGGCAAAATTGAATAAATTTGTTCATCTTGTACAAGAACTCCAATACCACTAGAAACACCATTAACATTTCTTTCACCAAATCTAATAACAATTCTATCATAATCGGATGGTTTGGTTTTTTCAAATGGCCATCTTATTAGTTCTTCAACGTTCCCTACTGGGATTTTAAGTTCTTGTCCTACTCTTATATTTGTGGATTGTAAATTATTTGCTTGCATGATAATTTGAACACCCTTATTACCAAGGTTAAAGGCGTTAGAGATGCTTATCAGAGTATCTCCCGACTTAACAACATATTTAATTTCACTGGAACTACCTAATAGTTGAGTTACTTCTTTTTCTCCGAGATTATAATATAGATCATTTATCTTTGAATTTAAATCTTGTATTTGACCTATATATACTTCATTTAGAGAATTAGGAGGTTGAATTAATGCTTTTTGCAATTCATTATTTAAACCACTAATTTGATTTTCTAAATTCATAACTTTATCTTCGAGTAATTTAACTTTTAAAATATTCTCTGACTGATTTTGATAATATAATTTTGAAACTGCTTCTTCTGTTTTATAATCAACGATACTTTCCACAAATCCTTCTAGATCTGCTTCTTTAATTTCATTTTCAATAAGCTCTTTTACATTCCCATTTTGTAAAAAATAAAAATCCGAATTTTTAAAACTTTTCTCTAAGTAATTAACTTTTTCATTCAATTCGTTTATGTTATCCAAAACTAACTTTTGATCCATTTTTGGAATATTGACAAGAAGATTTTCTAATTCATTTATTTGATTTTCTAGTTTTAAAATTCTTGCTTCTATTCCAGAAGAATCATAATTATCACTTGTATAAAAGATACTTAAATTACTTGCGTCTTCTAGTTTTTTCACCCTTACATCTAAATCCAGTAGTCTATCAATATCTTCATAACTTCTTCCTTCATACAAATAATTTTCTAATGTCACTATCCTTTTCTCAACATAAGTATACTGATCTTTTAAACTTTTTACCATTTCATTATCATAACTATAATTCATTGAAGTTTGATAAATTTTGTCGGACAAATTGATAACTTGACTTTCCATTTGAGCCAGACGATATTCTATGGCATATAATTGGTTCTTTATAGCTTCCAATTCTTCACTCGGCAGAGAAGAAGTGGGTTGTTGTTGTGGTTGAAAAAAAGTACATCCAGAAAAAACAAAAACTATCACAAAAGTTACTAGTAACAAAAACTCTATACCAACTTTCTTCACCTTAGCTCACCCCTCAGATTTTTTGCAGCTTTCAAATATGGATTTGAGGAACTTTTATATTTTTTTAATAGATAATCTAAATATTTTGCCGCTTCTTTTTTTCGATCTAGTCGATAGTTAATATACCCTAAATAAAATAAAGCAAAAATAAAATCATCCTCGTTTAAAATGTTCTGATATTCTCTCTCCAACAATTTCCCACAATAATATAGAATACCTAACTCTTTTTCCTCATCGTTTTTCTCTCGATAATACCAACTTAATTTTATCATAATTTTTACTACTTCTAACGAAAGACCTAGTATAGAATAGATTTCTCCTGCTAAAAATAGCTGATCTCTATAAAAATCGGATGATTTATTTGATGAATTATCAACTTTGGAACTATAAGTTTTTCCTATGTATTCAAGAAATTGCACAATTTTTGAAAAATTTTCATTATTATTAACATAATTTATTATATCCGATTTGTCTTTCTCTTGAAAAGTAAAATAACAATTAGGACAAGTTATCACACTAAAAAGAGAAACATTAATCGTTCTATATTCAGGCTTTAAATCTAAATCATAAGAACTTACCTTTATAGATGGGGAAGAAACTTTATTGTACGAAAACTCTTTACCGCAAATTGGACATTGAGCAAAATCTTTTATAAAATCCTCCATATTTATTCCTCGATTCCTAATAAAGCATTACAATAGGTAATTGGATCAAAAATTTGTAAATCATCTTCTTTTTCACCCAATCCTACTAATTTTATCGGTATATTCAATTCATGATTTATAGCGAATGCAATTCCCCCTTTCGCTGTTCCATCTAATTTTGTTATCACAATTCCGGTAATATCTATCGCTTCTTTAAAGGCCTTGGCCTGCACAATTCCATTCTGTCCTGTGGTACCATCAAGTACAAGTAATATCTCTTGGGGAGCACCTTCGATTTCTCTCTGAACAACTCTTTTTATCTTTTTCAATTCTTCCATTAAATTACTTTTTGTATGTAACCTACCTGCTGTATCGATAATAATTACATTTTTATTCTTGGCTTTAGCATGATTAATTGCATCAAAAACTACTGCAGCTGGATCCGATCCCTTTTGATGAGCTATAACAGTGGTATTTAATTTGTTTCCCCATTCTTTAAGTTGTTCTATAGCAGCTGCGCGAAAGGTATCCGCAGCCACTAATACAACATTTTTACCATATTCTATATAAATTTTAGCTAATTTAGCAGCTGTAGTTGTCTTTCCACTTCCATTAACTCCAACTATTAAGATAACTAAAGGCTTTATTGAAGTATCTAAAACTAATGGACTTGTATTTAAATGACTAACCATTATATTTCTCAGCAAGATTAAGGGATCTTTTTGATCTGACTTTTCTTTGTTATATCTTTCTTTTAATTCTTCTAAAATTTTATCAACAACTTCAACACCCATGTCAGACATTATGAGTATTTCTTCAAGTTCTTCTAATGTTTCTTCGTCTAAAGTTCTTCCAGAAAAAATAGTCTTTATGTTGTTAAATAAAGCTTTTCGAGTTTTACTTAGTCCGTTCATAAATTTTTCTTTGATACTCATCTTATATCCTCCTTAAAGTCGCTTTTTGTAACGAATCTCACCTCCCTTACGTTCATTTTAATCTAAAGATAAGAGGTGACTTACTTATTTTAAAACTCTTGTCAATTCGTATTATTTGATCACTTAAAAGATCTGACGCGTATAATTTTAAATCAACAGGTATTTCTCCAAATTTATCATCTAAATTTAAAATCGACAGATACTCTCTTCTGCGACCCTTCCATCTTAATTCAACAATTCCCTCAGATAATTCACGAATAGAAAATAAATCACATCGAGATTTTATTTCTTTAGATATGTTTATAATTTTCTTAAAATAATTCATAAATTCATAATCGCCTCTACTCCATTTTACAGGATCTTTTTCAAAAAGGCTGGGAGTCTTATCTAGCATCAATTCTTGTCCAGCATATATAAGCGTTGCTCCTGGTAATAAAGAGTAAAAAGCCGACCAGTTCTTAATTTTGTTTTTACCATTTAACACATAGGATATTCGAGGATTATCATGATTTTCTAAAAATCTCATTTTAACTGAATTTACAGGCAGCATAGTTTGTTGAAGAAAGAGTTGATTTAAATAATAATCTAAACCCTTTTCTCCCCTAAAATAATCTTTTAAATAATCATAACCATCATAGTCATAAGTTATATCAAATACTCTGTGGAGTTCGGCATCACATGAAACATTATAACCCTTGCTTCTTAAACTATTTAAAAAGTTAAGATCTAAACTTTCAGCTAACCAAACTAACTCTTTCTTTTGTGATAGATATTCTCTAGCTTTTTCCCAAAATTCCAAAGGAACTAAAGGAGCTACATCACACCTGAAACCATCGACTCCAAGATCCACCCACATTTCAAGAACATCTATTAAGTAATCCCATAATTCTTTATTGTTGTAATCTAGATCGTATATATCATTCCATTCACCAACTTTTCTAGTAAAATCACCGTTTTTATCCTTTAAAAACCATTCAGGGTGTTTTTCTAATAAATCTGAATCCATGGATGTATGATTAAAAACAATGTCAATCATTATTTTAAGATCATGAGAGTGCGCCTTTTGTATTAATTCTCTGAAAGAGTCTTTATCTCCATATTCAGGCGAAATTTCTTCATAATTTTTGATAGAATACGGACTTCCATGAGTACCTTTTCTTTCCACCTTTCCCACAGGATAAAATGGCATAAACCAAATAATATCAACACCCAAAGCCTTTATCCTCTCAATATCATTATAAACATCATTAAAACATCCAACATTGGAATAATTTCTTATGAATACTTCATAAATCACACAATTTTTTAACCATTTTGGTGTATGTTTTGCCATGAAAAAATCCTCCTTCATTTTTTTGATCGATAAGAGTCGAAGAAGACACTTAAAAATTATATAAAAATCACAAATTTAAGTAGAACGAATTGAACGCATCCTATTGAAATATTATACCATTGATTATATCAAATTTGCTAGTATTTTACATTTTACAAAATTGTTTATTTTTGAATCAAATTGTGAAAATGAAAATAAAAAACCATCTTTCCTCTTTAATGAGGGGATAATTTTGCTATTGATAAACTATTTAATCTTTATTTTGAAATATTCTTAAATAAAACTTTATTAAATCAGGAATCTTTTTTATCCGATGCGGTTCTTTTATCATTCTATACAACCACTCTAACCCGAGTTTTTGATAAAATTGAGGAGCCCTTTTTACTTCACCGGCAAGAACATCAAAACTTCCTCCCACTCCCATTAATAACCTTGCATTAATTTTTTCTATATTTCTCTTAATAAAAATTTCTTGCTTTGGAATGCCCATTCCTACGAAAAGAAGATCAGTATTTTTTTCATTTATATCTTTTACAACTTCTTCTTCTAGACTCCAATCAAAGTATCCATGATGATAACCAACTATTGAGGTTCCAAAATCTTTTATAATATTGTCAGAAGCTTTTTTAACTACTTCTTCCTTAGATCCTAATAAATATATATTGTAATTTCTTTCTTTAGACAAATGCAGTAAAAATTCCATTGTATCAAAACCTGGGCATCGTTCAGTTTCAATCCCTTTCTTTTTTAATAACTTAACTATCCCTACCCCATCAGGAATAGAAAACGTGGACATTTTTAACGCTTCAGAATATTCATTCATTTTCAGATACTCCATATACATCAATGCATTTAAAGTTACTATCCATAGCTTATCTTCTTTTAACCTTTCGGCTATGTAAGTGTATATTTCGTCTTTTTCACCACATAAGATAGATAGATTATTTAGCACATATTGAGTTGGCAAAATGTTCACCTCATAAAACAGTTTTTATCGCTAGATTGTAAAAAGTAAAGATTTACTTTTAAAAATGCTTTTCAGAAGATATTCTAACATAATTAACCTTAAATAATGAATACTTTACATAAATTATTTAGAAAATAATTCTAACTAAAATAAAAGATATATTTAAACATTTACAGATGAAAAATAAAATTTGACCTAAAATTAACCAAATTTGCTTCTATAAATTGTATAATACTTCGAGAACATTTTTTATTGATTTTAATATTAATTTACTATTGATATTAATTACTAGAATTATAACGTTCTTTATTAATTCAAGGAGGCATAAAATGGAAAAAACATTACTTTATCAAGACAAAAACGTTAAAAAATATTTAGTAAAGTTCTATAAAGAAGAAATTGAAAAAATGGAAAATCGAATTGCCCAGTATATTAATAATAATTATACCTTCGAAGGATTTAGAAAAGGTAAAGTACCAAGGGAGATTATTAAACTTCGTTTAGGATCAGAATTTCAAGAAATGCTTTTAGAAGAAGCCGAACATGAATTAGAACATAAATTATCCGAAGAAGAAAAGATTCTATTTCCTGTGATTATAGAATCAAGTTCTATAGAGGATGATGTTATTGAATTCGAGGTAATATTGCATACCTATCCAAAAATAAGCAAAACAAACTTCGAAGATATGGTTGTGAAGGTACCGAATTCAAAAGATATAGTAGAAGAATACATAAATCAAAGACTTAATGAACTTTTGGAAAGTAATGTTATTTTAGAACCAAAAAATGGGCCAATTGAATATGGTGACTTTGTTAGATTTTTATATTCCGTTGTAGATAGTGAAGATACAATAATTGAAGAAGAAATGGAATACGAAGTAGTAGTAAGAGAAGAAGACCCAAGACCTCTAACAAAGGCTTTGATTGGAAAATTCAACGGTGAAGAATTTGAACTATTGATAGAAGCAGAAGAAACTGAGGACGGGGAAGAACTTATCCAAAAAATTAAAATTGTTCAAATTTATTCCAGAAAAATTCCCGAGTTAAACGATAATTTTGTTAAAGAACTTAATATTGAAGTTGAAACACTTTCCGAATTAAAGGAAAAAATCAGAAAAGAAGGGGAAGAAGCTGTTCAGGAGTGGGAAGAACAATTTATTATCAACTATATTTTATCTGAACTTCCAAACTATGTAGAAATAGAAATATCTCCAGAAACTTTAAATTATTACGTTGAAAGGACCATAAATGATCTTAAAAGAAGAGGCACTTATGAAAATGAATTAGAAAAGTTTAATAATGACGAAGAGAAATTCAGAGAAGATATTGAAAAATCAGCTCTAAAATGGATAAAAGAGATAATTACGATAGAACATATTGCAGACGAAAATAATATTATAGTAACAGAAGAAGAACTTAATCAAGCCATAAAAAATTTCGGAAATATGTACGGACTTCCTTATGGAAGGGCTTTAGAAATAGTTAATTCCAATCCACAAATCTTTGAAGAATTGGTGTGGAATGAATTACGAATTAAGGTTGCTAAATTTATTAAAGAAAAGGTCAAAATTGAAGAATTTGAATCAACAAATAAAGAAGAAGAAAAAGAAAAAGCTCAAGAAAATGAAGAAAATAGTGACACAACTAATTATAATGATAATTCGAACATAGAAGAAAATCAAGTGCAAGAAAATCATGAGTCGAAAGAAATATAAATGAACAAAACATGAAAGATTCTACACAAGAGTAGACAAAAGCATTTTTTTTTGGTAAAATATACATGTGAGCAAAATGGGGACGTGGTGAAGTTGGTAATCATGCCGGTCTGTCACACCGGTGGCCGCGGGTTCGAGTCCCGTCGTCCCCGCCAGTATTATATATAACAATGGCAACGTAGCCAAGGGGCCTAAGGCGGCGGTCTGCAAAATCGCTATTCGAGGGTTCAAATCCCTCCGTTGCCTCCATCAACAAAAAAGCACTTGTCCTATGTAAAAAGATAGGTGCTTTTATTTTTTGCTTATTATTTTCCATTATATTTCAAAATTCTTTTTCAATCACCATATTATCCCTGTGAATTATCTCTTCAGGTCCAATTTTTTCGTTGAATAAATGAATCTCCTCAGTTTTTTTCCCTATCATCACTTTTATTTCATTAGAGGAATAGTTTACTAAACCTTTTCCTAAAATTGCTTTATCTTTATTGAGAATCTTCACTAAATCCCCAGCAGTAAAACTTCCATTTACTTCATTGATTCCAACAGCAAGTAGACTTTTACCACTTAAAAGAGCTAATTCTGCTCCTTCATCTATTATTATTTCACCTTTGGGCTTTAAACTAAAGTTTATCCATCTTTTTCTTTTACTCAATTTTTTCCCTTTTGGAAGAAATGTAGTCCCAACACTATAACTCATAGAAATCAGGCTTTCTATTGATCTTTGAATTACATTATTATCATAACTAGGAGCAATAATCATCGGTATTCCAGCACTTAGCGAAATTTTTGCTGCTTCTATCTTTGAGTTCATTCCGCCAGTTCCTAGTTTTCCAATCTTGTTATTGACTAAATTTTTAATCTCTAAATTGACTTCTTCCACGACTCTAATTATTGAATTAGGATCGTTTAAATCCTTTAACAAACCTGGTACATCAGAAAGTATAATAAGTAAGTCAGCTTCGATTAAACTTGCAACTTGGGCAGATAGAATATCGTTATCTCCAAATTTAATTTCTAAAGTAGCGGTTGTATCATTTTCATTGATAATTGGAACCAAATTAAACTTTAAAAGTTGATTAATTGTGTTATAAGAGTTAAGATATCGTCGCCTGTTAGCGAAATCTTCTCCAGTTAATAATATTAGGGCACATTTTAATTTTTTTTCATTAAAATACTTATTGTAGGTCGATATTAACAGTCCTTGACCTACAGCTGCACATGCCTGCTTTTCGATAATAGAAGTTGGTTTCTTTTTATAACCTAACTCAGCCATACCAGCAGCAATCGCCCCTGACGAAACAATAACTATTTCTTTATCTAAATTTTTTAATGTGCTTACTTGTTCAACAATGTTTCGAATTTTTTCTTCATCTATTCCGTTTTCATCGCTTAAAGAACTACTTCCTACTTTTATTACTATTCTAGATACCTTCTCCTTCAAAAAAATCACCAACCGTTTATTAAATTTTTAATAAACTGATAATCTTATTTTTTAATGATTCAGTTGTTCCATAGCCATTTAAATCAGGAGTAAGAATATTTTTATCGGCTACAGCATTTTCAATGGCTAGTTCTAATTTTTTGGCAAAATTTTCTTCTTTCAAATACTCTAAAAGCATGACTGATGAACGCAATAGGGCTATAGGATTAGCAATTCCTTTACCAGTAATATCAGGTGCTGAACCATGAACCGCTTCAAAGACAGCTATCTCTTCACCAATATTCGCTCCTGGAGCTAATCCTAATCCACCTATAAGTCCCGCGGCAAGATCAGATAAAATATCTCCATATAAATTCGGACAAACGATCACATCAAACTTTTCTGGATTTAAAACAAGTTGCATGCTCATATTATCAACAATTTTCTCCTCGTATTCTATGTCTGGAAAATACTCTGAAACTTCTCTAATACATTGCAAAAATAACCCGTCTGTTATTTTTTGAATATTCGCTTTGTGTACAGCTGTGACCTTTCTGCGGTTATGATTACGTGCATAATCAAAGGCAAATCGAGCTATCCTTTCACTAGCCTTCTTAGTAACTACTCGAACAGCGCATGCAGTATCTTCATCAATTTTATATTCAATTCCCTTATATAAACACTCAGTATTTTCCCTAATTATCACTAAATCAATGTTTTCAAATTTGTCATTAATTTCGGGTAAACTTTTAACCGGTCTAAGATTGGCATACAAGTCTAATTTTTCTCTAAGAGTGACATTTACACTTCGGAAACCTTCGCCCACAGGTGTCGTGATAGGCCCTTTTAAAGCAACTTTGTTTCTTTTTATAGATTCCAAAACAGTTTCAGGCAAAGGTGTACCATACTTTTTTATAGCTCCAGCACCAGCCTCAACTATTTCCCAGGATATTGGTGCTTTTAATTTGTCAAATATTTCTACAACAACTTGAGTTATTTCTGGACCAATTCCATCTCCAGGGATCAATGTTACCTTATACATTAAATCACCTACTTATTATAATTGAAAATTTTAATTAAACTTTTTGAATTCTAAAGAACCATATTTTTTGTAGAAGTTAACAAGTCCTCCTAACTTTAAAATTTCAAGCATCTCAGGAGAAAGAGGATGTATCTTTAAAACCTGATTTTTTGTAATGTTTTCTACAATTCCTTTCTCCAAATCCACTTTTAAGGAGTCTCCTTCTTCAATACTATCGGTTGAAACTTCTATAGCAGGTAACCCTATATTTATCGCATTTCTAAAAAAAATACGAGCAAATGATTTAGCTAAAACTGCTCCAATTCCTGCTTGTTTTATCACTAAAGGAGCTTGTTCTCTAGAGGAACCACAACCAAAGTTTTCTCCAGCTACAATAAAATCTCCTTTTTTAATTTCATAATAAAAATTAGGTCTTAAGTCCTCCATTAAATGTACGACCAGTTCATTCATATCGATTGTGGCAAATTTGTATTTGCCAGATATTATATAATCAGTATTTACATTGTCTCCAAACTTATGTGCGTACCCTATTAATTGCATAATAGTTGAACCTCCTCAGAAACTTTTTTAATAATTTTAGTTATAGGTATTTTCTAGGATCTGTAATTTTTCCTTCAATACAAGAAGCTGCAACTGTTGCTGGTGAAGCAAGATAAATAAAAGCTTTATTATTTCCCATTCTCCCTTTAAAATTCCTATTAGCTGTTGAAATTACATTTTCACCATCTGCGGGAACACCGTTATGTGTACCCACACATGGTCCACATCCCGGAGCAACAATAGTCGCACCTGCTTTGATCAAAGTTTGAATGACACCTTCGTCTATTGCCTCAAGCAACGTTGATCTGGAAGCTGGAGCAACTATTAGACGAACATCTGAATTAACCTTTTTACCTTTCAAGATTTTAGCAGCAATTTTTAAGTCTTCAAGTCTACCGTTCGTACAAGTACCCAATAAACCTTGCTGGATTGGAATACCTTCTACGTCTTTAATAGAACTCACATTATCAACAGTATGTGGTTTTGAAACTTGTGGTTCTAAATCACTAAGATCGAAATTATAAATTTTTTCGTATTGGGCTCCGTAATCTGATTCGTAAGTTTTAAACTCATCAGAGGTTCGATTTTTTAGCCATTCTAAAACTTTATCGTCAGCTTTCATTAGTCCAACTTTCGCTCCCATTTCTACAGCCATATTTGATATTGTAAACCTTGCTTGTACAGATAGATTGTCTATAACTTCTCCTTCAAATTCTACAGCTTTATACGTTGCACCATTTGCAGTCAACTCTTTAATAATGAATAAAATAACGTCTTTGGAGTAAACACCAAAAGGCAAATCACCATTTAAAACTATTTTAACAGTTTCTGGAACTTTAAACCACAGCTTACCACTTGCCATTGCTATTGCTAAATCAGTTGACCCTACTCCAGTTGAGAAACAGTTAATGGCACCATAAGTACATGTATGAGAATCTGCACCAATTACAATTTGTCCAGGAAGGGCATGACCTTGTTCTGGCATAAGTTGATGACAAATACCGTCTCCAATATCATAAAAATATATTTTATTTTGATCCTTAAAGTTTCTCATTAATTTATGTAATGCTGAAACTTTTTCTGAAGGGCTCGGCGCGTTATGATCGATTACCATGGCTATTTTTTTGGAATCAAAAACAGAACTAGCTCCAACCTCTTCAAAGGTCTTGATTGCTAAAGGACTAGTACCATCTTGCCCCATCATAAAATCAACATCAATTATAACTAACTCACCTGCTTCAACATCTCTTCCCAAATGATCACTAAAGATTTTTTCAGAAATTGTTTTAGCTTTTCTCATTATTTCTTTTTTTCCTCCTTCATTTCGTTATATAAATACATCAATTCTTTATCAAACAACGATCTTTTCAATTGTACCGAAAGAGCTCGAACTTTTTCTAATAGTTCTTCTCCTTCTTCGGAAGTTAGATCTATACCATATTCCCTAAACTTGGCTATGATTGCATGTTTTCCAGAATGTTTACCAATCAAAATCTGCCTTTGTAACCCAACTTCTTCGGGACTAAAAGATTCATATGTATTAGAATCTTTTAAAACTCCATCAGTATGTATTCCTGATTCATGAGTAAATACATTGTGACCCACAATTGCTTTTGATAAAGGAAGAGGTCTGCTAGATGCAGCAGCAACATATTCACAAATTTCTCTAAGCATTTCGGTTTTTATACCCAAATCCAGTTTATATATATATTTTAATGCCATTACAACTTCTTCTAATGCAGCATTACCTGCTCTTTCCCCTAAACCATTCACAGTTACACCGGCATACCTCGCACCAGCTCTAATACCGGCCAAGGTATTTGCGGTAGCCATACCAAAATCATCATGTGTATGAGTTTCAACGTCTATGCCAACTTCTTTTATAATTGTTTTTATTCTATCATGTATTGAAAAAGGATCTTCCATTCCTACAGTATCACAATACCTTAGCCTATCAGCACCAGTTTCTTTTGCTTCTTTAGCAAACTTTAGAAGAAAATCCATATCGCTTCTTGATGCATCTTCGGCGTTAACAGAAACATATAACCCACGCTTTTTTGCATATTTTGTTGCGTTTACCATACTTTTCAAAACCCAATCTCTATCTTTTCTTAATTTATGTTTTATATGAATGTCAGAAGTAGATATAGAAATAGCAACAGCATCAACTCCACAATCAATAGATTCATCAATATCACTTATAACCGCTCTATTCCATCCCATAATACTTACTCCAAGATCTAACTTACATATCTTTTTGATAGCTTCTTTCTCATCCCCACCCATTGTTGGTATCCCAGCTTCTATTTGGTATACTCCTAATTCAGATAACATTTTTGCGATCTGAACCTTTTCTTCATTGGCAAATACAACCCCGGCAGTTTGTTCTCCATCTCTTAAAGTGGTATCAACGATAAAGACGTTTCTCATAATTAACGGTACGCCTTTTCAACGATCTAAAACGTACCCACCCTCCTTTTTCTTTTTTGTAAAACTGTCATACACTTTTTAAAATTTTAGATAAAAAATTTAATGCTTTAGGCATGAAATTTTTTCTATTATATATTAAAGACCTAAAATTATCAAGAGTAGTAAAAACTTTTTAATAAATTCTATGGATAAATGGGAATTATATCTAAACCAGTATTTTCCAGGAATCCAAATAAAATATTCATATTTTGTACAGCTTGGCCACTGGCTCCTTTGACCAAATTATCTATAGCCGACATTATAATTAAAGTATTTGTTTTTTTATCTAATTCAAAACCTATCTCACAAAAGTTTGAGCCATAAACATCTTTAGTTGAGGGATATAATCCTGGTTTAAGTATCCTGACAAAACCATCGTTTAGATAATGATTTTTATAAAGAGAGTATATTTCATCAATTTCGATGTTTGAATCAAGTTTAGTATAAATAGTGCTTAGTATTCCTCTAGTCATAGGTACTAGATGCGGAGTAAAAATAACATTTACCTCAGTCTTTTTTAATTTTGATAATTCTTGCTCCATTTCTGGAACATGCCTATGTTTTACAACGTTATATGGCCTTAAATTCTCATTACATTCGGAAAAGAGATTCCCAAGTTTGGGTTCATGCCCTGAACCAGATACCCCTGACTTTGAATCAACAATTATTATGTTATCTTTGATTAAATTGTTCGTCAACAAGGGTTTTAAGCCTAACAATACACTTGTAGGATAACATCCTGGATTTGCAACTATTTGAACATTTTTTATTCTTTCTCTATATATTTCAGGTAATCCATAAACTCTGTTGAAATTTTCATATGATGTAACTTTTTCTTTTGGAAAATACCATTTCTCGTAGGTTTCAAAACTATCAAACCTAAAATCTGATCCCAAATCTATTAACTTTTTTTGAGAACCTTCTATCATTTCTGCTAATTTAAAGGCGTAGCTGGAAGGCAACGTCGTAAATATTAAATCACATAATGAAACAGCCTTTTCTAAATTTAATTTTTCAAGGGATAAATCGCAAAAATTATTCAAACTTGGATAAATTTCCGATATTGTTTTATCATCAAAAGTTCGTGAAGTTATATACACTATTTCTGCATAAGGATGTTTTGATAGCAAACGAATTAATTCTAATCCAGTATATCCAGTAGCTCCAAGGATTCCCACTTTCATCATATTTCCTCCCATTTTGCAGCCCCTTTAGTCTTTCGATTTTTCAAAATATTTTTGAGATTTAAAATTTCATAAACATCTTCATTTATTAAACCACTAAATTTATTAAACTCTTCTAAACTTAATTTTTCTAAAGGGCTGTCTTTTTCAATTGCGTATCTAACAATCTTTCCAACAACCTCATGAGCATCCCTGAAAGGTATGCCCTTGTTTACAAGATAATCGGCAAGATCTGTAGCGTTCATGTAACCATCCCTGGTTGCTCTTTCCATGTTCTCGTGTTTTATTTCCATACTTTTTATCATACCAACAAATATTTTTAAACAACTTTTTAGAGTATCGACTGTATCAAATAGTGGTTCTTTGTCTTCTTGCATATCTTTATTGTATGCAAGAGGTAATCCTTTCATAATGGTGAGCAAAGTAACTAAATTTCCATATACTCTTCCTGTTTTACCTCTGATTAGTTCTGCAGAATCGGGATTCTTTTTCTGGGGCATGATACTACTGCCGGTAGAATACTTTTCACCAAGCTCAATGAATTTAAATTCCTGTGTCGACCATAATATAATCTCTTCACAAAATCTACTTAAATGCATCATTATTATCGAAGAACCTGATAAAAATTCTATTATAAAATCTCTATCACTAACTGCATCAAGACTATTCTTAGAAATTTCTCTAAAACCCAGTAACGAAGCAACATATTCTCGATCGATATTATATGATGTCCCCGCTAATGCCCCAGATCCCAAGGGCATCACATCTACTCTTTTATATAAATCTTTTAACCGTGATATATCTCTACTAAACATTTCTACGTAAGCTAATAAGTGATGAGAAAAGGTTATAGGCTGTGCTCTTTGTAGGTGGGTATAACCTGGAAACAGTATATTTTTATGTTTATTAGCTAAATCGTTTAAATTAAAATTTATTTCCTCTAAAAGATCTATTATTTCTTCTATTTCTCTTTTCAAATATAGTCTCTCATCAGTAGCGATGAGGTCGTTTCTACTTCGACCAGTATGTAATTTTTTTGCAACATCACCTACCTTTTCAAATAAAATTTGCTCAACTAGAGTATGAACATCTTCTATACCTGGTAAATAATTAAATTTTTCTTCTTTTATTTCCTCCAATCCCTTTTTAATAAGGTCGAACTCTTCATTAGTTATTATCCCTGCTTTTTTTAATCCAGCTGCATGAGCTAAAGAAACATCTATTTCATATGGCAGAAGCCTAATGTCAAAAGATAACGAAGAGTTAAACTTTTCCATTTCAGCTTCTATTTCTCTAGTAAATCTTCCACCCCACAGTTTCATCCTATTCCTCCTAATCAATTTTATCTTTATATTTACTAAAAATTCTAAAAATTTCATTTAATAATTATGTAGAACTTTTTCTGTAATATACTTAAATTTAATATATTTCATTATAAGTATTTCTATCTTTGCAGTTTAACCTTTTTCTTTTGAACTTCTTTTTCATCTGTTATTGTCAAGCTGTTTTCCTTTCCTAATTTGAGAAGTTGATACGCTCGCATCTTTAAAGGAAGACCAAATAAGTTTATAAATCCCTCAGCATCTTTTTGATTGTATACATTGTCTTTACCAAATGTTGCTAACTCTTCGTCGTACAATGAATAAGGAGAATCGATTCCAGATGTAATAATGTTTCCTTTGTATAATTTTAATCGAACCTTCCCAGTTACAACTTTTTGCGTCTCATCAACAAAAGCATCTAAAGCTTCCCTCAGTTGTGAAAACCATAATCCATTATAGACTAAATCTGCATATTTCTGCGCAACTAAATCTTTAAATCTACTTGTTTCTTTGTCAAGAACCAAAGATTCTAGCTCTTTATGAGCATAATATAAAATTGTTCCTCCAGGGGTTTCATAAACACCTCGAGATTTCATTCCTACTAATCTATTTTCAACTACATCTGCAATCCCTATACCGTTTCTTGAACCTATCTTATTAACTTCTTCTATAAGCTGTACCGGTCCTAATTCTTTTTCGTTAACTTTTATTGGTATGCCTTTTTTAAATTCAATTGTTATGTATTCAGGAAAATCAGGAGCTTTTTCGGGCGGTACAACCATTTCAAAAAGTGTGTCTTTAGGTTCATTTTTTGGATCTTCAAGATCTCCTCCTTCATGGCTAATGTGCCATAAATTTTTATCAACACTGTAAATTTTTTCCTTTGAAACACTTATCGGAATTCCTTTAATTAAGGCATATTCAATTTCTTCCTCTCGAGACTTAATATCCCAAATTCTCCAAGGAGCAATAATTTGAATTGAGGGATCAAGAGCTTTTATAGAAACTTCAAATCTTACTTGATCATTTCCTTTCCCAGTGCAACCATGAGCAATATATTTGGCATTTTCCTTATGAGCAATTTCCACTAATTTCTTCGCCATTAAAGGTCTTGCAAAAGATGTTCCTAATAAATATTTACCTTCATAAATCGCTCCAGCCTTTAAGGTTGGATATATATAATCAGTAACGAACTCTTCTTTAGCGTTTTCAAGATATACTTTGCTTGCACCACTTTTTAGTGCCTTTTCTTTCACGGTTTCAATTTCCGAACCTTGACCCACATCTATACATGCGGCTATGATTTCACACTTGTAATTTTCCTTCAACCAAGGAACAATAACTGAAGTGTCTAAACCCCCAGAATAAGCTAAAATGACTTTTTCTCCATTCAAGTCCATTTATATTTCACCTCTTTAATAAATTTTTGTTTTTTAAAGTACAATAATTACATATTACTTTTAAAATCCATTTCTATAAAAGTTTCTTCCAAAATATCTATAGCCTTAGAAACATCCTCTTGAGTTACAATTAAAGGAGGCACAAATCTCAAAATATTTTTACTAACAGCATTTATAAGAAGGCCTTTTTTTAAAGCAAGTTTCACAATTTCTTGTGCATCTTCAATATTTAGTTCACAACCTATCATTAAACCTTTTCCTTTAACTCTTTTGATAACATTGTATTTTTTCTTCAGTTCGAGAAGTTTCGATTTTAAAAAATCACCTTGTTTTTGTACAGTCTCTAGAAAATTGGGTTGAGAAACAAGATTCATTACAGTTATACCAACTTCGCAAGCTAATGGATTACCTCCAAAAGTAGAAGCATGCTCTCCTGGAGAGAAAACATCTGCTTTTTCATTAACAACTAATGCACCAATTGGTATCCCTCCACCTAAACCTTTAGCTAACGTCATAATATCTGGTTCAACACCAGAGTGTTCATATGCAAAAAGTTTACCCGTTCTTCCTATACCTGTCTGTACTTCATCAAAAATCAAAAGAATATCATGCTCATTGCACAGTCTTCTGACCTCCTTTAAATAAGTTTCGTCAGCTTCATTCACTCCTCCTTCACCTTGGATAACTTCTAGGATCACGGCGCAGGTAGATTCATCAACTGCACTTTGCAACTCATCAATATCGTTGTATTTAACATAACTAAAACCTCCTACCAATGGTTCAAAATGTTTATGATATTTCTCTTGTCCCGTTGCAGTAAGTGCACCATAGGTTCTTCCATGAAATGAATTCAAAGTAGTGATGATTTTGTATCGTTTTTCTCCATATTTTAAACGTCCATACTTTCTAGCAAGTTTCAATGCTCCTTCATTTGCTTCCGCTCCACTATTACAGAAAAACACGCTATGACCAAAAGATTTTTCACATAATATTTTTGCAAGATTAATTTGACTTTCATTCCAATATAGATTAGAACAGTGAATTATTTTTTCTGCTTGACTAACAATTGTTGAAATAATTTCAGGATGTGAATATCCTAGACAATTCACAGCTATACCGGCCACAAAGTCAAGGTACTCTCTCCCTTCATCATCCCATACTTTAACTCCTTCACCCCTTACCAATTTAATTGGATATCTTGTATACGTGTTCATTACATATTTACAATTTTCAGAAATTTTCATTGTTATAACTCTCCTTTGTAATCATTGTCCCTATCCCTTTTTTTGTAAATATTTCTAAGATTAAAGAATGTGGAATTCTACCATCTATTATGTGAGCTCTTTCTACCCCTTCTTCAACTGCTTGGATACAACATTTTAATTTTGGAATCATGCCTTCTGTGATCAAATTTGAATTTAAAAGTTCTTTTGAATCTTGGTAGTTTATTTGTGAAATAATACTTCTCTCATCTTTTCTATCTCTTAAAATCCCAGCAACATCTGTTAACAAAATTAATTTGTCTGCTTTTAATATTGATGCAATCTTTCCAGCTGCAGTATCTGCGTTTACGTTGTATGTATTACCATCTATTCCAATTGCACAGGGGGCTATTACTGGAATGTAACCATCCTTTAGTATGGTTATGAGAAACTCTTTATTCACATCAACTATTTCTCCCACATAGCCTATATCCCCATTTGATATATCTTTCTTTGCAATTAATAAGTTTGCATCTTTGCCGCTTAAACCGATCGCACTTCCTCCGAGTTGATTTATTAAAGAAGTTATCTCTTTATTAATTTTTCCTACTAACACCATTTCCACGATTTCCATAGTTTCTTTATCAGTAATCCTTAATCCATTAACAAATTTAGACTCAATATTTACCCTTTTCAACATCTTATTTATTTCCGGACCGCCACCGTGAACAATAACTGGATGTAACCCCACATATTTCATCAATACAATATCTTGCATTATCATCTTTTTGATTTGATCATTGTCCATAGCTTTACCACCGTACTTAATAACCACAATCTTCCCAGAAAATTTTTTAATGTAAGGTAAAGCCTCAACCAAAATCTTAGCTTTTTCAATCTCTTCTTTATAAATTTCTTCTAATATCATGATCTATATCCTCCGTTTATTTTCACATAATCATAAGTCAAATCACATCCCCAAGCAATTGCCTGACTATTACCTTCTTTCAAATCTAATACAATTACAATTTCTTTGCAACTCAATATGTGTTTTGCTAGCTCTTCACTAAACACTATGAAATGGCCATCTTCACAAACTTGTACCTTACCTTTCGAACTTATAAACCAGATGTCCACTTTATTTGGGTTGAAGTTTGCCCCTGAATAACCAGCTGCCGCCATAATCCTTCCCCAATTTGCATCTTGCCCAAATATAGCCGTTTTTACCAAATTGGACTTCGCAATAGATCTAGCTATCAAATTAGCATCTTCTTTTGAAATAGCGTTTAAAACTTGAATCTCAATGACCTTAGTAGCTCCTTCACCATCCATTGCAATCATTTTTGCTAAATGAGTATTAACCTCATCCAACGCGCTTTGAAAAATATCAAATTGCCAAGTATCTTGAACTATCTCATCATTTTTGGCCTCACCATTTGCCAAAATAATTGTGGTATCGTTAGTACTTGTATCTCCATCCACCGAAACCATATTATATGTTTTGTTAACAGATCTTTTTAAAGAAGAACACAAAGCGTCTTTTGAAATATTAGCATCGGTTAATATGAAAGAGAGCATGGTGGCCATGTTAGGATGAATCATTCCTGATCCTTTCGCTACTCCCGTTAATGTTATTATCCTGTCGTTAATTTGTACCTTCTTTGAATAAATCTTCGGAAAAGTATCAGTAGTCATTATTGAATATGCAAAATCCTCTAAATTAGAGTTATTATCAAGATTTTTATATAATTCCTCAATACCTACCAATATCCTTTCTAAAGGCAAAGTAACACCTATTACCCCTGTGGAACAAATTAGCACATCTTCAAAACTTAAATTTAATATGGAAGCGGTTTTTTCAACTATTTTAACTGCATCTTGATAACCTTTTTCTCCAGTACATGCATTTGCATTGCCACTATTAACAATTATGGCTTGAGCTTCATTATTTATAACGTTGTTCATACTCAATAACACCGAAGCTGCTTTGACTTTATTAGTAGTGAAAACAGCAGCAGCATTCGCTTTTGATTTTGAATAAATTAATCCCAAATCTTTTTTAGCTTTTTTTATACCTGCATGGATCCCTGTAACTTTGAACCCCGTCGGTATAGAAACTATTTCTTCAATAACTTCTAGATTTTCCATTTTTATCAATACCTCCTAAAATAATTTTTACAGGGGATACTTCAAAAATTCTAAAACTCCAATTTAGTACTTACTTTAAAATCTAAATCGGAACAATAACTTCAATGTATCGGGGTAACGTTAAATCATTGAACTATATTAAAGGCTTGACATTCTTAAAGAAAATAATTATTACAATTTAATTAACTGAAAAAATAGATAAAAAAAACGGCCACATCTATAAAGATGCAGCCGTGTGGACTAGAAAAGGAATTTACCCTAATTCATGAGTAAGCACCAAGATCCGGTGCTTACAATCCACCGGCTGTCTTGGCGCCTCCTATCGTTATTTAAATTTGTGAATTTTATAATTTTTTGGGCTGAAAACAAAGGAACTTCATTATGAATTAAAATCTCGAACATGTAAAAGGAAGTCTCCTTTTATGTAAATTTTGTTTATTATATCAAATAAAAATTTATTTGTCAAATTTTAAAATATTTTTTCTAAAAAAAGGATTGATTCAATTCGCAAGAAATAATTATGAAATTTTGTATTTTTTTATTCAATATGTTATAATCGCAAAAAAATAAGGAGTTTTTAAAAACTTTGAAAAACGATGAAGCTATTAAATGTTCATATTTAGGTCCTATTGGTACATATAGTGAAATAGCCGCTAAAAAGTATTTTGGCGAAAATAACATTTTTATTCCCCAAAAAACCATCGCCGATGTGTTCGAAAGTGTTAAAATTAACGAGACTGATTACGGTGTAGTTCCCATAGAAAATTCTGTCGAAGGTTCAGTTAGCATCACAATGGATTTACTATTTGAGATTTCTGAAATAAAGGTGGTAGCTGAATGTATCGTTCCAATTAGACATTTTCTCTTATCTTACGAAAAAATTGAACTAAATAATATCAAAACAATCTACTCACATCAGCAAGCAGTTGGACAATGTAGTAAGTTTATTAGAAATTATTTGAACAATCCTGAGATTATTTTTACTGCAAGTACGGCAAGTGCGTGTCAATTAATTAAAAACATTCCAAATAGTGCAGCAATTGCATCTGAAAATGTTGCTAAAATTTATAGCTTATTCGTATTAGCTGAAGACATTCAAGATTCCATGGTGAATGCTACTAGATTTTTCATAATATCAAATTTAAAAGATAATTCATTAACTCACAAAAGTCGATCAAAACATAGCTCATATAAAACATCTATCATTTGCTGTCCAAAATTCAACAAAGCCGGAGTTTTGTACAACATTTTAAAAAATTTCAAAAAACAAAATATTAATTTAACGAGAATAGAATCTCGGCCGACAAAAAAACAATTAGGAGAATATTCTTTTTATATAGACTTAGAAGGATCGATCGATGATAAAAAAGTCCAAAAAGCTTTAAACAATATCGAGAAAATGAGTTCTTTTTTCAAAATATTGGGGAGTTATAATAAATGGGAAGAATAAAATTTGGATAATTAATACTTTTTCTAAATTTTCATAAACAACCATTAAACTTCAAAAAACTTCATTTCTATAAACTCTTCAGGTTCCCTTCTGAAGTAACTTTTTTGTTAATTTTGTAAATATTTGTTTACAATAACTTCGTTAACATTTGCTAACTTCTTATAACATCTTGTGTATAAGCGTATTAATAAGGTTAATAACTTTTTGCTCAAAATTTTGCAAAATTAGAGATTTTAGTGTATAATCACAAATAATTACAAATAAACTTCAATAGTTACTAATAATTTGCTAAAATGAAAATCTTTTCAATATTATTAAAACCATGAAAATATTTACATTATTTTATTTTTATTTAATTTTCTATTTATTTGAAATGAATTCTACCGGGGGTTTTTTGTTTTTATTTTCAAAAAGCGGGAGGTGTTGAGTTGAATAGTGATCAAATCAAAAAAGGAGTCGAAAAGGCTCCTCATAGGTCTCTCTTATATGCACTAGGACTAACAAAAGACGATCTTAACAAACCCATAATAGGGATTGCTCATTCGGGAAATGAAATTATTCCTGGACACAAGCACCTAAACGAATTGTGCGAATTCGTTAAAAAAGGTGTTTCCTCTGCAGGAGGAGTTCCTCTTTCTTTTTCAACTATTGGAATATGTGATGGCATAGCTATGGGACATATTGGAATGAAATATTCTTTGCCTAGTCGCGATTTAATAGCAGATTCCATTGAATCCGTTGTAAGAGCTTATCAATTTGATGGTCTTATTTTAATACCTAATTGTGACAAAATAGTCCCAGGAATGTTAATGGCTGCATTAAGATTGAACATTCCTACAATCCTCGTCAGTGGTGGCCCAATGCTTGCTGGTAATTATAAAGGACGAAAAGTTGATTTACATGATATGTTTGAAGCTGTAGGTTCTATAAAAGCTGGCAAAATTTCTCTCGAAGAGTTGGAAGAGTTAGAAAAGTCTGCTTGCCCAGGATATGGTTCCTGTGCGGGAATGTTCACTGCTAATTCCATGAATTGCATTACAGAAGCTCTTGGTATTGCTCTACCAGGAAACGGAACTATACCCGCAGTTTTTTCAGAAAGAAGAAGATTGGCTACAGAAAGTGGACAAAAAATAGTCGAACTCGTAAATAAGGGAATCAAAATTTTAGATATTATTTCAAAAAAATCTATTGAAAATGGCTTAACTTTAGACATGGCCCTTGGTTGCTCAACAAATACAGCTCTACATTTGCCTGCTATAGCTCATGAAGCAGGAATAAATTTTAACTTGGACATTATCAATAAAATTAGTGGAAGAACTCCTCATCTTTGCAGTTTAACCCCTGCTGGTATAAAT
This sequence comes from Defluviitoga sp., assembly GCF_035349255.1. NCBI lineage: Bacteria > Thermotogati > Thermotogota > Thermotogae > Petrotogales > Petrotogaceae > Defluviitoga > Defluviitoga sp. The sequence continues at coordinate 29,975 of NZ_DAOPSE010000012.1, forward strand.
CATATCGAAGACCTTTATTTTGCTGGCGGAATACCCGCAGTAATGAAAGAATTGTCTAAAAAAGGTTTACTGCACTTAGATTGTCTAACAGTAACTGGAAAACCTCTTAAGGAAACAATTGACTCGGTTAAATTTGTTGATCATAATGTTATAAGACCTATCGAAAATCCTTATCACAAAGATGGAGGAATAGCTGTTTTAAAAGGTAATATAGCCCCTGAGGGAGCTGTTGTAAAGCAAATCGCTGTTGCGGAAGAAATGCTAATTCATAAAGGTCCTGCTAAAGTTTTTAACAAAGAAGAAGAAGCAATTAAAGCAATATTTGAAGGCAAAATTAAAGAAGGAGATATTGTTGTTATTTTATATGAAGGACCAAAAGGTGGACCAGGTATGAGAGAAATGCTTGCAGCTACCTCAGCCCTAGCTGGAATGGGCCTTGATAAAAGTGTCGCCTTGATAACCGATGGAAGATTTTCTGGAGCTACTAGAGGTGCAGCTATTGGACATGTGTCTCCAGAGGCAGCAGACGGTGGCCCAATAGGGATTGTAAAAGATGGAGATATTATAAGCATAAATATTCCTGAGAAAACTCTTAATTTGGAAATTTCGAACAAGGAAATGAAGGAAAGAATCAATACATTCAAACCAATTATTTCTGAGATCAATGGATACCTTGGACGATACAGCAGAATGGTTCAACCTTCAAATAAAGGTGCTTTTTTAATGTAAATCTGTGGAGGTGTTTTTATGGCTTTACTCTCCGGAGCGAAGATTCTAATTGAATCTTTACTAAAAGAAGGTGTCGAAATTATATTTGGTTACCCAGGAGGAAAAGTAATTCCACTTTATGATGAATTATACGATGCTCCAATCACGCATGTGTTAGTCAGGCATGAACAAGCGGCTGCTCATGCCGCTGATGGTTATTCTAGAAGCACTGGAAAGGTTGGTGTTTGCATAGCAACATCTGGGCCAGGAGCAACAAATTTAGTTACAGGAATTGCTAACGCTTATATGGATTCAGTACCAGTTGTTGCTTTTACTGGACAAGCTCCAACACATTTAATTGGAACTGATTCTTTCCAAGAAATTGATATTAGAGGAATAACTCTTCCAATTACTAAACATAATTATATGGTAACAAATATAAAAGATCTTGCAAGAGTTGTAAAAGAAGCGTTTTATATAGCCAGAACTGGTAGACCTGGTCCAGTACTTATTGACTTGCCTGTTGATGTGATAAAAACAAATTTTGATTATCACTATCCTGAAAAAGTCCACCTACCTGGATATCAACCCACATATGAAGGCAACTATATGCAAATAAAGGCTGCTGCAGAAGTTATAAATAATTCCTTTCGACCGGTAATTTTTGCTGGAGGAGGTGTAATAATTTCCAATGCTTCTGATGAATTAAAAACTCTATCTAAAACTGGAAAAATACCAGTTGCTAATTCATTAATGGGTTTAGGATCATTTCCTTTGACAGATGAGTATTCATTAGGAATGGTTGGCATGCATGGTACCAAATATGCAAATTATGCAATCTCTGAAAGCGATCTAATCATAGCAATTGGGGTTCGTTTTGATGATAGAGTAACTGGTAGAGTGGATAAATTTGCTTCTAAAGCAAAAATAATTCATATCGATATTGATCCTGCAGAGATTAACAAAAACATCAAGGTTGATATTCCAATCGTTGGTGATGCAAAAACAATTTTAAACAAATTAATACCTCTAATAAAAACCGTAGAAAGAACGGAATGGTTAGAAACAATCAAAGAATGGAAAAGAGATTATCCTTTATCTTATGAACACAGGAATTCAAATATCAAACCTCAATATATAATAGAAAAGTTAAACGAAGTTTTAAGTGAAAATTCGATAGTTGTAACTGACGTAGGGCAGCATCAAATGTGGGCTGCACAATATCTTAAATTCCTAAAGCCTCGCTCTTTTATATCCTCTGGTGGGCTTGGAACTATGGGTTTCGGCCTTCCAGCTAGTATAGGAGCTCAGTTCGGAAATCCTGATAGACCAGTTATTTGTATATCAGGAGATGGAGGTTTTCAAATGAACTTACAGGAATTAGCAACAATAAGTAACAATAATCTTCCAATTAAAATGATCATTTTTAACAACAGTACATTAGGCATGGTAAGACAATGGCAGGAACTTTTTTTTAATGAAAGGTATTCACATACATTGATTAAAAATCCTGATTTCATAAAAATAGCAGAAGCTTATGGAATTAAAGCTTTAAAAGTTACTGACAAAAATGACGTCGACAAGGCTATAAAAGAAGCTTTAAATTACAATGGCCCAATGTTATTAGATTTTGTTATCCCACAAGATGAGAATGTATTTCCTATGGTTCCTGAAGGTGCCTCCTTGGAGGAAATGTTAGATTATAGAAAAGTTCTTAAAGAAACGGAAATATGAGGTGATGTATGATGAAGCATATACTTTCTGTAACTGTTTCTAATCAACCTGCGGTACTTGCTAGAATTTCAGGATTATTCAGTAGAAGAAACTTTAATATACTAAGTTTAAACGTAGGTGAAACTGAAAAACCTGAATTTTCAAGGATGACTATTGTGGTAGAAGGAGACGATCATACCCTTGAACAAGTCAAAAAACAGTTATATAAATTAATAGATGTTATAAAAGTTACTGAATTAAATCAAGCTAATATGGTTGAAAGAGATATGGCTCTGATAAAGGTTAATTGTAACAAAAATATGCGTACTCAATTAATTCAAGTGGTAAATGTATTTCGTGGGAAGATAGTTGATCTCTCGCCAGAAACTGTTACGGTTGAAGTTACAGGTGACGAAAGTAAAATTAATGCATTAATAGAATTGCTAAAAGATTTCGGTATAAAGGAAGTGGTTCGTACAGGTATAGTGGCTTTAGATAGAGAACTTCCCTCTACAACGAAAGTAAAAAATTAATTACTCATTGATATTTAAATACAGACATAAATACTTGAAAAAGGAGAGGATAGGAATGTTAGAAATTTTTTATGAAAAAGACGCAGATTTGAATGTTTTAAAAGGTAAAACTATTGCTGTATTAGGTTATGGAAGTCAAGGACATGCACAAGCTCAGAATCTTAAAGATAGTGGTTTAAAAGTTATTATTGGATTAAAAAAAGAAAGTAAAAGCAGAAGTATTGCTCAAAAAGATGGCTTTGAAGTATATGACACCGCTGAAGCAGTTAAAATGGCAGATATCATTCAAATACTTATTCCTGATGAAGTTCAAAGTGATGTATATAAAAAAGATATAGAACCTAATCTAAAAGAAGGAGATGCAATTGGATTTTCTCATGGCTTCAATATACACTTTGGTCAAATAGTCCCTCCAAAAAATGTAGACGTTTTTATGGTCGCTCCTAAAGGTCCTGGACACTTGGTTAGAAGAATGTTTGTTGAAAATAAAGGTGTACCAGGTTTGTTAGCTATAGAACAGGATTTTACCGGAAAAGCCAAAGAGATAGGGTTAGCTTATGCTAAAGGAATTGGATGTACAAGGGCAGGAGTGATAAAGACTACCTTCAAAGAAGAAACTGAAACCGATCTATTTGGGGAACAAGCAGTACTATGCGGTGGATTAACTTCTTTAATAAAAGCTGGTTTTGAAACCTTAGTAGAAGCTGGTTACCAACCAGAAATTGCTTATTTTGAATGTCTAAATGAAATGAAATTGATTGTTGATTTGATTTACGAAGGTGGACTTAAAAAGATGAGGTATTCGATAAGTGATACTGCACAATATGGAGATTTAACGGTTGGTCCTAAAATAATTGACGAAAATGTAAAGAAAAAAATGAAGGAAGTTTTAGAAAATATTCAAAATGGAAATTTTGCCAAGGAATGGATACTAGAAAATCATGCAAATAGGCCTGTATTTAACTCTTTAACGAAAAAAGATAATGAATCTCTTTTAGAAGAAGTAGGAGAAAAATTGAGAGCTATGATGCCTTGGATCGAAGAATAGGAGTGTGATATCTCTTGAAAAAAATTAAAATTTTTGATACTACTTTGAGAGATGGGGAGCAATCTCCTGGAGTAAATTTAACTAAGGAAGAAAAGTTAGCAATTGCTGAACAACTCTCAATGCTTAAAGTAGATGTAATTGAGGCCGGATTTCCAATATCTTCACGCGGCGACTTCGAGAGTGTTCAAACAATAGCAAAAAAAATTAGAGATGTAGAAATTGCTGCTTTAGCTCGTGCAAATTACAAGGATATTGATTGTGCCTGGGAAGCTCTTCAAGATGCAGAAAACCCCAGAATTCATGTTTTTATTGCGACATCCCCAATTCACATGAAATATAAACTTAACATGACTCCTGATCAAGTTTTAGAAAAGGCGGTTGATGCAGTCAAATATGCTTCTAAATATACTCCAAATGTAGAGTTTTCTGCTGAAGATGCGTCACGAAGTGATTTAAAATTTCTATACTTGATCTTTGAAAAGGTTATAGAAGCAGGTGCTACTGTAATTAACGTTCCTGATACCGTTGGTTATGCAATTCCTCAAGAATTCGGAGAATTAATCAAAAAAATTAAAGAAAATACAAGATGGATAGATAAAGTTGAACTAAGCGTGCATTGTCATAATGATCTCGGAATGGCTACTGCTAACACTGTTGCAGCCGTGATAAATGGTGCAGATCAGGTTGAAGTTGCAGTAAATGGTATCGGTGAAAGGGCTGGAAATACCGCTTTAGAAGAGGTAATAATGACTTTTGTTACTAGAAAAGACTTCTTCAAAGACATTATTGTCACTCAAGATACTACTCAAATTATAAAATTAAGCACTATGGTTTCAAATTTTACAGGAATGCCTGTTCAACCCAACAAAGCAATTGTAGGTAAAAATGCATTTGCTCATGAATCAGGAATTCATCAAGATGGCATGATTAAAGAAAGAACTACTTATGAAATAATGGATGCTAAAAGCATAGGATTAAAAAATAACGCCCTTGTTCTTGGAAAGCATTCTGGTAGACATGCTTTCAAAGAATACTTGAATGCTTCAGGATATAAAGTAGATGAAGAAACTTTCGAAAAATTATTTAACAAATTCAAAAATCTTGCTGACAAAAAGAAAAATCTATCAAATGCAGATATAGATGCCTTAATTAGTGACGAAATTTATAAAGTTGAAGATTATTTTATTCTTGAATATGTCTCTGTTAATACTGGAAATACTGTACTACCAACCGCAACAATAAAAATCAAAGTTGGAGATAATTTTGTAGAAAAAGCAGCATGTAGCGGTGACGGACCGATAGATGCGATCTTTAAAGCAATAAATGAAGTTGTTGCGATTCCAGATATATCTCTTGTTTCCTACAAAATCGAGGCTATTACAGAAGGAACTGACGCTCTTGGTGAAGCAATTGTAAAACTTAAAATAGAAGATGAAGTCTATACAGGACGTTCCGTTGAATCAGACGTAACTTACGCTAGCACTTTAGCGTATATAAATGCTTTAAACAAATATGTTGCTAACAAACAAAGAAGATTCAATAATGTGTGAGAAAGAGAGGATATGATATGACAATTGTAGAAAAAATTTTAGCCTTACATTCTAATAAAAGTTCGCTTAGGCCAGGAGAATTAGTTAACGCTAAGGTAGATTTAATTTTAGGAAATGATGTAACTGCTCCGGTAGCTATCAAAGAATTTCGAAAGATAGGAATTAGTAAAGTATTTGATAAAGATAAAGTTGCACTTGTACCTGATCATTTCACGCCTAATAAAGACATTCAATCAGCTGAAAATTCTCTTATGATGAGAAATTTTGCAAAAGAAATGGAAATAACTAATTATTTTGAAGTTGGGAGAGTAGGAATAGAACATTGTTTACTTCCTGAAAAAGGATTGGTAGCACCTGGTGAAATAATTATTGGTGCTGATTCCCATACCTGTACTTATGGTGCGTTAAATGCTTTTGCCACGGGTGTAGGAAGTACTGACATTGCAGCAGCTATGGCAACAGGATATTTATGGTTTAGAGTTCCTGAAACAATTAAAATTATATATACAGGAAAATTAAGAGAATGGGTTAGTGGAAAAGATCTTATATTATATACCATTGGACAAATTGGAGTGGATGGTGCATTATATAAATCTATAGAATTTATGGGAGATACTATTAAAAATCTATCAATCGATTCAAGAATGACTATGGCAAATATGGCTATTGAAGCTGGTGCAAAGTGTGGCCTATTTGATTATGACGAGAAAACTGAAGAATATTTAAAGAACAGAGTTACTCGAAATTACGTACCTGTAACAAGTGATAGTGATGCGGTTTACGAAAAGATTCTTAAATTCGATGTTTCAAATTTAGAACCTCAAGTTGCTTTTCCTCATCTTCCAGAAAATACAAGAGCTGTGCAAGAAGCTAAAAATATTAAAATTGATCAAGCCGTTATAGGATCTTGTACCAATGGCAGAATGGAAGATTTAAGGATAGCAGCAAAATTACTCAAAGGTCATAAAGTACATCCAGATGTTAGATGTATCATTTTTCCGGGAACCCAAGAAATCTACAAAAATGCATTAAAAGAAGGACTTATAGAAATTTTTATAGATGCTGGTGCTGCGGTAAGTACTCCAACCTGCGGGCCTTGTTTAGGTGGACATATGGGAGTTTTAGCAAAAGGAGAAAGAGCCGTTTCTACCACAAATCGAAATTTTGTTGGTCGTATGGGTCATCCCGAAAGCGAAGTGTACTTAGTAAATCCAGCCGTTGCTACTGCCTCTGCCATTGTCGGTTATATTGTACATCCCGAGGAGGTCTTAAAATGAAATTAAGAGGCAAAGTTTTTAAATATGGAGACAATGTCGACACAGATGTCATTATACCAGCTAGATATTTAAATAATCCTAAACCTGAAGCATTAGCACAACATTGTATGGAAGATATTGATAAAAATTTTGTAAAAGAAGTAAAAAAAGGTGACATTATAGTGGCGGGTAAAAACTTTGGTTCAGGAAGTTCAAGAGAACATGCACCGCTTGCTATAAAAGCAGCTGGAATATCGTGTGTTATTGCCGAAAGTTTTGCAAGAATATTTTATAGAAACGCTATAAATATTGGTTTACCAATTCTAATATCTAAAGAAGCTTCCCAAAACATTGAAAATGGAGCTATAGTTGAAATAGATTTATCTACAGGCCTCATAATAGATCTTAACGCTAATAAAGAATATAAAGCCGAACCGTATCCAGAATTTTTACAGGAAATAATTGAGGCTGGTGGTCTAATAGAAAAAATCAAAAGGGAGGTTAGTTAATTGCCATCAATTGCAATAATACCCGGAGATGGAATTGGCCCAGAGGTTGTAAAGGAAGGTTTAAAAATATTAAATTATTTTAATGATCAATACCAATTGGGCTTCAAGCTCGAAGAATTTGATCTAGGAGCAAAAAGATATTTAAATAGTGGAGAATTAATTCCTGACTATATATTGAAAAAGTTAGAAACTTTTGATGCTATTTATCTTGGAGCGGTTGGAGATCCTAAAGTACCTGCGGGCATTTTAGAACACGGAATACTACTTAAATTACGTTTTTATTTCGATCAATATGTAAATCTGAGACCAATTAAATTATTAAATAACCGATTTTCACCCTTAAAAAACAAAGGGGTTGAGGAAATTAATTTTACTGTTGTTCGAGAAAATACTGAAGGCCTTTACGCAGGAATTGGAGGTTTTCTAAAAAAAGGGACTCCAGATGAAGTTGCCATACAAGAAATGGTGTGCACTAGAAAAGGGGTAGAAAGAATTATCAGATATGCTTTTGATTATGCCAAAAAAACAAATGGAAAAGTCACTTTATGTGACAAGAGCAACGTATTAACTTATTCTCACAATCTATGGTTAAGAGTATTCGAAGAAGTAAAAACTGAATATCCGAATATTGCAACAGACCATTATTACGTTGATGCTATAACTATGAAAATGGTAAGAAATCCCGAACTGTTTGATGTCATTGTGACTTGTAATATGTTCGGAGACATCATAACTGATTTAGGTGCGGAATTACAAGGTGGAATGGGCCTAGCCGCATCGGGAAATATTAATCCAAAAACAGTATCAATGTTCGAACCGATACATGGTTCAGCCCCCGATATAGCTGGTAAAGGAATAGCTAACCCAATAGCGGCTATTTTAGCGGTATCTATGATGCTTGAATATTTTAATAGAAATGATTTATCTGAAAAAATTGAAAATGCAATTAAAATTGTTATTGAAGAAAATAAATTAACACCTGACATGGGGGGTAAACTCGGAACTAACGAAGTTGGGGATGAGATATTAAAAGTTTTAAAAAGAGGGTGATTCAAATTTTTGAACCTAAACTTTTCGATACTACATTGAGAGACGGAAGTCAAGGTGAAGGAGTTTCTTTTTCTATTGGGGACAAAATAAAAATAACCCAAAGATTAGATGACTATGGAATTCACTACATTGAAGGAGGATGGCCAGGTTCTAATCCAAAAGACGAAGAATTTTTTATAAAAGCTCAAAGCCTCAACTTAAAAAACAGTGAATTAGTAGCCTTCAGTTCTACCAAAAAAATTGGTATCAATGTTGAAGATGATGTTAATATTAACAAACTAATTGCCGCAGGGGTAAAAACTGTAGTAATATTTGCCAAAAGCTGGGACTTTCATGTATTTGAAGCTTTAAATATCTCTTGTGAAGAAAATTTAAAACTTATCGAAGACACCATAAAATATTTAAGGCACTACGGATTAAATGTTTTTTTTGATGCTGAACATTTTTTTGATGGATTCAATAATAACGCAAAGTATGCTATGAAAACTCTTCAAGTTGCACAAGATTCTGGGGCTAGTACAATAATCTTATGTGATACAAACGGAGGCCAAATACCTTCGAGAGTAAAGGAAATTATCAAAACTGTTAAAAAAGAAATTAATGTGCCATTGGGAATACACGCTCATAATGATTCTGGCTTAGCAGTTGCAAATAGTTTATCAGCTTTTGAGGAAGGAGTAGAACAAATACAAGGAACAATTGGTGGATTAGGAGAAAGATGCGGCAATACAGATCTATCAGTACTTATTCCTGTTTTAAAGTTTAAATATAATCTACATTTAGAAAATATAAAACTTGAAAAAACAACATCTTTGTATAATTTTGTCATGGAAATAGCGAACTTAACGCCGGAAAATAGAAAACCATTTGTAGGAAGAAGTGCTTTTACACATAAAGGTGGAGTTCACGTCAGCGCTATTTTAAAAAATCCTCTAACTTATGAACATATAGCTCCAGAATTAGTGGGAAATGAGCGAAGAATCCTTGTCTCAGAGTTATCAGGAAAAAGCAATTTAAAATCAAAATTGGAAGAATTGGGTTTTGACTTGTCACAATTCTCTGAGGTACAAATTAAAAATCTAACTGTAAAGATAAAAGAATATGAACATCAAGGGTACCAATTCGAAGGAGCAGATGCTTCTTTAAAGTTGTTAGTCATGAGAGAATTTTATGATTATATACCTGACTTTCAAGTAGAAAATTTCAAAATTCTTAGTTACAATTTCGGTGAAGAAACAAGCACTGAAGCTGTTATTAAATTAAAGGTTAAAGATAAAGTTGTACATGCTGTTTCAGAAGGAGATGGACCGGTAAATGCTTTGGACTGTGCATTAAGAAAAGCTTTAGAGGAATTTTTCCCTATTTTAAAAGATATAAAACTTATAGATTACAAAGTACGCGTATTAGATAGTTCTCTTGGCACTGCTTCAAAGGTACGCGTGTTAATCGAAACTAAAGATTCTGAACGAACTTGGACTACTGTGGGTGTTTCGTCAAATATTATCGAAGCAAGTTGGGACGCTTTAATAGATAGTATTGAATATGGCCTGTATATTAATAATTGTTCAGAAACCAAAATATATTCTAATATCAAAAGTTAAATAAAATTAACTAGATGGGTGGGGTGGATATGGAAAATATTTTCGCGAAACGTATGGATAACGTTCCTTCATCTTTTATCAGTGAAATTCTGAAGTTAATAGACGATACAGAGATTATTTCTTTTGCAGGCGGCCTGCCAAATAAAGATCTTTTCCCTGTAAAGGAAATCAGAAATGCTGCAAATTATCAATTAGAAAATTACGGAACCGAAATCTTACAGTACAGCACAACAGAAGGTTATCTTCCTTTAAGAGAATTTATTGCCGAAAGATATAACAAAAATAAGAACCTAAACATTTCGGCAGAAAACGTTCTAATTACCCATGGATCTCAACAAGCATTAGACTTAATTGGAAAAGTTTTTCTTAATGATAATGATGCCGTAGCAATAGAAGAACCCGGTTATCTTGGCGCAATTCAGTGCCTATCAATTTTTTCTAAAAACTTTGTTCCTATAAAATTAGAAAATGACGGTTTAAATTTAGAAGAACTTCATATTGCATATGAAAACTTTTCTCCTAAAATAATATACACTGTACCCAATTTTCAAAACCCTACTGGCATTTCTTATAGCTTTGAAAAAAGAAATAAGATCGTTGATTTATTAAAAAGCTATAATACATTTATAATCGAAGACGATCCTTACGGAGAATTAAGATATGAAGATGAAGAAATAGAATCTTTTGGTAAATTATTGCCAGAACAAACAATACTTCTTGGTTCATTCTCCAAAATAGTGGCTCCCGGATTTAGAATAGGATGGCTGATTGCACCTGATAAAATTATGGATAAATTTGTGATTGCAAAACAAGCGGCTGATTTACACTCTAATTATGTTGGGCAGAGAATAATATATCAATACCTGAAAGACACAGATCTTGATAAACACATTTTAGATATAAAGGCAACGTACAATTCACAAAGATTAACTATGATTGAAAGCATAGAAAGATATTTTCCTAAATCTGTAGAATTTACAAAACCAAATGGTGGCATGTTTTTATGGGTTACCTTGCCAAAAAATATTTCGGCAGTTAATCTTTTAAATCATTCTATAGAAAAAAAGGTCGCTTTTGTTCCAGGAGATCCTTTTTATGTGAAAAAATCTGATGTCAATACACTCAGATTAAATTATTCTTGCTCTGATGAAAAAACTATTGAAGAAGGAATAAAAAGATTGGCTATTTGTATAAAAGAATTAATTAAATGAAATTAACGCAACAGTTACTTTTCGCTTTTTCTTTGAATCTTTTTAGTAGAAAAAACATCTTTTATTCCTAACAAAAATATAATTATGGAAAAAATTATTCCTAAAGTTAAACTTTTTAAACCAGAAATTAAATATCCAAATGAGACCGCATTCAAAATCCACGAAATTAGTAAGAAAATATTGTTATAGTAAATACTTTTTAAAGATGCAAATAATGCAGATAAGTTCATTAAAATATAGAAAATAGATGGATTGAAAGAATTTAAATATGCAAAAAAAGAAAAAACTAAAGAAATTAATAACAAGACATTACTAAGTTTATTGTAATGCTTTTTTTTATAACAAAGTAAAAGCAAAAAAGAAAGTAAAACCACGGAAAAAATCCAACAGGGTAAACTAATAAGAAAGTAGGCAAGCCCAAGATTTACAAAAACGAAAATTAATAGAGAAGCCATCTTATTTTTGTCACTCCTTTTAGTAGACGATATCCTAGTAAATTTATACAAGAAGATACAAAATTAATAATTAAAAACCTCTCCCTTTCTCTCATAAAAAGAAAGGGACGTTTTTTGAATATTTTATTGTCTCTTATATTTATCAGGGATAAATACCTCTCAATCTTGTTGCAGTTGCTACCCTGTCAATAGCCTTAATATAAGCTGCAGTTCTCATATCTATTTCATATTTTTCCATTGTTTTAACCACATCATAAAAGGCATTGATCATCTTTTTTTGAAGGGCAGATCTGACATCATCTAACTCCCAAAAATTCCACTGCATACCTTGTAACCATTCAAAATAGGAAACTGTAACCCCTCCAGAGTTAGCTAGAAAATCAGGAACTATAAAAACATTTTTAGATAAAAGAATTTCGTCGGCTTCCGGAGTTAAAGGACCATTGGCGCCTTCTACTATCAATTTTGCACGAATATCTTTACTGTTCTCATGTGTTATAACATTTTCCATAGCGCACGGAGAAAGTATGTCAACATCTAAAGTTAACAGTTCTTCATTTGATATTTCCTTAAAACCTTCTTCATTAACCTCTAATAATAATTTTTTCCTGCTTTTAGTTCTTTCCATTAATCTTCTAATTTGTGTTGAAGTAAATCCGTGTTCATTGTATAATCCACCACTTATATCCGAAATTGCGATTAATCTCATCTTAGTTTCCTCTGTTAAAGTCAATGCTAAATTTGAGCCTACATTCCCAAAACCTTGAATAGCAACGGTAATTTCTTCGTCTTTTTTATTTAATCTGCCTTTATTTCTTAAATATTTTACTGCTTCTTGAAGACATATATTAATCCCTCTTCCAGTTGCTTCAGTTCGACCTACGGATCCACCTATTTCTACAGGCTTTCCTGTAACTATTCCTAGTGAAGTATGTCCTTTACTCATAGAATAAGTGTCCATATACCATGCCATCACTTGCCCATCGGTATTTACATCTGGAGCTGGTATGTCAACTTCTTCACCCAATATTATCTGTATTTCATAGAAGAATCTCCTTGACAATCTCTCTAGTTCTGAAATCGATAACTGAGTTGGATCGACTGTAACACCTCCCTTAGCTCCACCATAAGGAATATTTACTACTGCAGATTTCCATGTCATCCAAAAAGCTAAAGCTTTTACTTCATCTAATGTAACATTCTGATGATATCTAATCCCTCCTTTGGCTGGCCCCAAAGTCATATTATGTTGAACTCTATATCCTGTAAAAACTTTTATTGAACCGTCATCCATACGCACAGGAAAGTTTACAATTAACTCTCTTTTAGGTTTTATCAAAACTTCTCTAAGGTTGGCATCTAGTTCCATAATGCTTGCCGCTCTATCAAATTGTTTTACAGCGTTATCAAACATACTAACTTTTTTCTCTTCCTGCATTATAAGTACCCCCTTAACAAATTTTAGATATTTTTAAAATCTGCTATCGCTCATTTTGTCGTCTTTACAATTTTCAATCTTTTAAAAACCTATCAACTTAACTTTTTAGAAAACATTTTATAAGACTAAAAGGCAAAAAAAGATAACTTCTTTTTTGTATTAAAGTTAGTTTTTATTATTTTATCATTTTTATTTAAAATTTTAAAAAAATTCTCGAAGTTTAACCACTTTTAGTGATCAAATTTTACAGCTCTTCCTAAAGTATGCTATAATTATTTTAGACTAATTCATGATGGAGTTGATTTTTTTGACTGATGAGAAGTTAGTGGAAGCATTAAAAAAAGGCGATCAAAATGCTTTTAAAATACTTTACGATGAATATGCTCCTAAGATATATGGTATATTAAAAAATTACGTTAGACCCAATGAACTTGAAGATGCTCTTCAAGAGGTTTTTGTAAGAATATTAAAAGGTATAAATAATTTTGAAGGTCGCTCTAAATTGTCCACTTGGATATATAGAATAGCTGTAAATGTTGGTAAAGATTATTCAAGAAATTACAGTAAGGAAATTGAAAGACCTATGGATTTGGATAGTGAAGAGCCTGAAACCTATAATGTACAGCCAGTATCCGATACAAACGTTAAAAAAGAAGTTTTTAATGAACTTAGCTATGAAATGATATTAGAAATTATGGAACAATTAGATGAAGATGAAAGATTGCTGATCAAATTACGAGATATAGATGGTTTAAGCTACAATGAAATAGCTGAAATAGCTGATCTCCCTTTAGGAACCGTTAAAAGCAAACTTCATTACGCTAGAAAGAAACTTAAGAAACTGATTGAGGAGGCGAATTTAATATGAACAATACAGATGAACAAATGTGGTTTGATTTTTTAGACGGTAAATTAAAAGAAAGTCAATTAGATGAGCATTGCAGAAAATTAGCAAACTTATATTATCAATTAATTAACTGCTACTTTTCATGCGAAAAAAGCATTTTGGAAAACGTGAAACTTAAAATTGCTTCACAAGAATAAAGAAGGTGCAGTGCAGTGAAGGAAGTAATGGACGTAATTGATATAGACAATGATTACATCTATCTAAAAACTTTAAGAACAGAAGCGTGTGGTAGTTGCTCAATTAGAAATAGTTGTAACATTTTAGGAAGTTCTAACGAACTTAAACTCAAGGCGAAAAAAACCGACAATTTAAATAATATTAACATTGGAGATAAAGTCGTTGTAGAGTTGCCAAATGTACCTGTAGTAAAATTATCTTTTATTGCTTATGGACTACCCTTGATTGTCTTTTTAGCGTCTGTTATACTCTTTTATCTTTTGGGTTTTTCCGACTTAAATTCATTTCTAATTGGTTTACTATGTACTTGTTTCATATATATATTTATTCGAATATATGACAAGAAAAAAATCAAAAATAAGTATCTTCCTACCATTATAGAGAAATTTGAGGAAAACTGAAACACTCTAAACTAAAACAAATAGATAAAAACACATTAATATTACAACCACTCTGGAGATACACAAGTGCCAGAGTGTCCTTATAAATATAATGTTAGATGTTATTAAATGAATTTGGTTATTGCTAAATCTTAAATTCACCAGGAAAAAAGCATGACACATAGTGATTGTCAGATATCTCATTTAATGATGGTTCTTCTTTTGAACAAATTTCTTTTGCCACGGGACATCGAGGATGAAATCTACAACCAGATGGTGGGTTTAACGGACTGGGAACATCTCCTTCCAGTACTACCCTTTTCTTCTTTACTTCCGGATCTGGAATAGGAATAGCTGACATCAAAGATACTGTATATGGGTGTAGAGGATTATCAAAAAGCTCTTTTTTTAAAGTCAATTCTGCTATTTTTCCAAGATACATCACGGCAATTTTATCGCTAATATGTTTAACAACAGCTAAATCATGAGCTATAAATACAAAAGTTAAACCATATTCATTCTTTAAATCCACTAACAAATTTATAATCTGTGACTGAATTGAAACATCCAATGCAGATACTGCCTCGTCTGAAATTATTAATTTTGGATTGACAGCTAATGCACGAGCAATTCCAATTCTTTGTCTTTGGCCACCTGAAAATTGGTGGGGATAACGATAAATATAATCTTTAGACAATCCCACAATTTCCATCAAATGTGCAACTCTATCACGTATTTCTTGATTAGTTCCCATTTTGTTAACTTTCATTCCCTCTCCAATTATTTCAATAATTCTTAATCTTGGATTCAATGAAGAATAGGGATCTTGAAAAATAACCTGAGCGTTTTTCCTGAAGTATCTTCTTTTTTCAGTAAGATCTTTCATCATATCCTGTCTAATTCCAGTTTCTCCTTGTTCAAAATATATCTCGGCATACTTCTTGTCAATTTCTTTATTAAGATTTTTTATAACTTCATCCAGTGAACCAAACTCTTGTTTCATCTTTTCAAATCTATCAGCGTACATTATTTTTATGTATCGTTTTGCTTCAGTGGTTGTCATAAACCACGGAGTGGTATCTTCTTCTTCTAAAATTATTCTTCCAAAAGTAGGTTCGTAGAGTCTCAAGATAGTCATTCCAGTTGTACTTTTTCCACAACCAGATTCTCCCACTAAGCCTAAAGTCTCGCCTTCATGAACTTTAAAAGAAATATCATCTACTGCTTGAACTTGAGCTACAACTCTCTTAAATACCCCAGCTCTGACAGGAAAGTATTTCTTTAAGTGTTCAACTTCTAATATAACCTTTTCATTTTCAGGCATCATCTTTCACCTTCTTTTACCTTGTGCATTTCTCGTAGCATCCTGTCAATGTGCCAACATCTAGAAAAATGATTTTCCTCAATTTCTTCTAAATTTGGATTTTCCTCGACACATTTCTCATCAGCAAAGAAACATCTGTTAGAAAATTTACACCCTTTAGGAAAATTTAAAGGATTTGGAACAACACCCGGTATTGATAGCAGTCTTTCTTCATCCTTGTCAATACGCGGAATTGAATTCATAAGCCCCCATGTATATGGATGTCTGGGCTTTTTAAAAATAGTAATAATATCCGCTGCTTCAACAACCTCTCCACCATACATAACAATAGCTCTATCCGCCATTTCAGCTACAACACCAAGATCGTGTGTAATGAAAATTATTGACATTTGAAATTCTTTTTGTAAATCTTTCATTAATTCCAATATCTGGGCTTGTATCGTTACATCTAATGCAGTTGTTGGTTCATCCGCTATCAAAATTGAAGGATTACAAGATAAAGCCATTGCTATCATAGCTCTTTGTCTCATTCCCCCTGATAACTCGTGAGGATACTGATCAATCCTTCTTTCTGGTTCAGGAATTCCAACTTTTCTCAATAAATCTATGGCTTTTCTCCGAGCTTCTTGTTTATTCATATCTAGATGCAATTCTAATGATTCTATTATTTGATCTCCAATAGTAAAAACTGGATTCAAGGCGGTCATAGGTTCTTGAAATATCATCGATATTTCTTTACCTCGTATCTTTCTTAATTGATTGTCAGATAAAGACAAAACATCATTATCTTTATATTGAATTTTACCTTCTTCTATCCATCCATTCTCGTCTAATAATCTAATAGTACTTAAAGCCGTTACAGTTTTACCTGATCCTGATTCTCCTACTATGGCGAGTGTTTCTCCAGGATATAATTCGAAACTAACGCCATTAACGGCCTTTATTATGCCATCTTCTGTTTTAAAATGCACATGTAAATTTTCTACTTTAAGTAAGGGTTTTTCATTATTGTTCAACATTTATCCTCCCTTCGCTTTAATGTCTCATTCTCGGATCAAAAACATCTCTTAAGGCGTCTCCTAACAAATTCCACCCTATGACAAAAAGTATCATTGCAATTCCCGGATATAATATAGTAAACCAATATTGAGTAGGATTAGTTCCTCCAATTATCCAATCTCTTGAATAAGACAAAATTGATCCCCAGTCTGCATAACCTTGAGGAGCTCCCAAACCCAAAAAACTCAAGGCAGCCGCAGTTATAACCATAGAACCAATTCTCATTGTAGCATTTATCAAAACTGGAAAGATTGTATTAGGCAAAATATGCTTAACTATTATGAAAAAGTCACTAACCCCTAATGCTTTTGCTGCCATAACATACTGTTCATTCTTAGCTTGAAGTATATTCCCTCTTATAAGTCTCGCAGTAACCATCCATCCAAATACAATAAGCGCGATCATCATA
>NZ_DAOPSE010000013.1:0-46589 GCF_035349255.1 Defluviitoga sp.
ACAGTATTTATTCTGCAAATAAATTTAACACCAAACCAACAGGTAATTCATTTGCATTTGCTGACAACCCAATCCCATCTATAGGTACCATTAATATGCATCTTATCTCTAATAAAACCAGAAAAGAAATCATGAACATACCAAACGCTCTTTATGTTACAAATATAATGGGTTTACACACTGCCGATCCAATTTCAGGTAGATTTTCTGTTCAAATAAGTGGAAGGGTCATAAAAGATGGAGAGTTTGTAGGCAGTTTTAGAGGAATGACTTTAGCTGGTACGTTACAAGAATTGTTAACCAATCTTGAATCAGTAGGTTCAGACTTTAAATATTTAGGAACTGTTGCTGGATCTACAACCTTAATAAGAGATTTGAGCGTGGGAGGAAAATAAAATAAAAAGGGCAAAAAGCCCTTTTTATTTACTGTTAATGTAGTAATGTTTATTTAGTCGCAAGTGATTGCTTTGCAATATTAACATATGTACTAAAAGTTTCAGGATCGTTAATAGCTAGTTCTGAAAGCATTTTTCTATTTATATTAACGTTTGCTAACTTTAAACCGTGAATAAACTCGTTATATTTTAAGCCTTGAGCTCGAGAGGCTGCGTTTATTCGTGTAATCCATAATTTTCTAAAATTACGTTTTTTCTCTTTTCTACCAATGTAGGAATATTGTCCCGATCTATAATATTGTTGTTTTGCTAGTTTGTATCTTCTACTTAAAGAACCTCTATAGCCTTTTGCTGCTTTCAAGTACATCTTTTTCTTTTTGTGAGCATTTTGAGACCTTTTAACTCTCATTCTATATTCACTCCCTTTTTCCACGAATTCAAATTTTTAGTTGATCTAACCTCTCAATCCTAAAGATTTTTCAACCTTTTTCTTTAAATTTTTTGGAACTTCTACTTCTTTAGTAAGTCTGTTCATATGTTTGCTACTCTTGGAACCGGTGTTATGGCCTACATTACTTCTATGTCTTAGTATCTTACCTGTTTTTGTTACTTTAAATCTCTTTTTGGCAGAACTCCTTGTTTTAATTTTAGCCATATAAAAATCCTCCTAAATTAAAATTGTCATCATAGTAAAAAGGAAAGATTAAATTAACTTAATAGTTTAATTGAATTTTGTATACTATTTTATTTTTTGGAATCTTTAAGAGGTTCTAAGATTATATCCATATCTTTACCGAGCAACTTTGGCCCACGCGCTACAGTTGCTATGTCTGAAGTTTGAGATATAACTCTATTTAGCAGCTCTATACCCTGATCTTTAAACATTATATCTCTACCTAAAAACATTACTACGACTCTTACTTTGTAACCTTCTTCTAAAAATTCTCTAATTTTCTTTAATTTAGTATTGAAATCATGATCATCGATTCTCAACCTAAATTTCATTTCTTTTATTACTTGTTTTTTTTGCTTTTTTTTAGCTTGCTTTTCCTTTTTTTCCTTTTCATAAAGATACTTTCCATAATCCATCATCCTAGCAACTGGTGGTTTAGCATTTGGTGCGACTAAAACCAGATCAAGGCCAGCTTCTTGAGCTAACTTCAAAGCTTCTTTTGTGCTTACTTCTCCAATTTTGTTACCATTTTGGTCAATTAATAAAACTTTTTTAACTTTTATCTCTTCATTTTTAGCGATTCTATCGCTTATACAGCATCACCATCCTTTTATTTTTACGCTTTTTCTAATTAGATTTTTTCCTTTTTACCATTTAATAAAAGGGGAGACGTTTTTGTCACCCCTTTTTCTAATACAATAAAATATTGCTTTTTTGCATTATAGCATTGAATTAATGATTTCTTATTTAGATTTCTTCAACCCCAGACGGCTTAGTTACCCGGGGTGGGAAGTATCTTTATGGGTGACTTCCTCTTTATTTAAATGGCTAATTTCACGATACGGTGGTGGGCCATGCGGGACTCGAACCCACGACCTACTGATTAAGAGTCAGCCGCTCTACCGACTGAGCTAATGGCCCTAGGTTTCAACCTATATTATACATTACAGCTATAAATTTGTCAAGGAGAATAACGAATATAGTTCAATTTAAGTGCTTCACCTTGACTTTCTATTTTTAAGCTACTCTACTCTATTTTCACATTCATTATGAAACTCATGATCATCAATGTTTAAATGGTTATGTTCTTTTTTGTAGTCAGTTACGTAATATCCATCACCTTTAAAAATCACAGAAACTCTGCTGAGCATTCTTTGAACGTCCCCGTTACATAGGTCACAATGAATTTCAGGATTTTCATTCATGGAGTGTAAAACAGTAAACTCGTGTCCACATTTTTTACATTTATATCTGTATAGTGGCAATGTTATCTTCCTCCTTCTACAATTTTTAGTGCAAAAATTATTTTTTAAATGATTAAATTCCCAAAGGAAATAATACAAAACTTTTATGAAATTAAATATAATAGGAGTGTTAAAATTTAATTATTTATCTATACTATCTGTTTCCAAATACCACAAATACAGATCTAGTTTTCCTACAGATTCATTAACTTTTTTAGCAAATAATTTAAGTTCGTTTTCTATTTTCAAATATTTACTTTTGCTCCAGCCTGGTTTAGGAATTTCTTCTATAAGTTGATAATTTTTCATAATTCTAAGAATATGTTTGTCTAAAATTGCAACATTTTCGACTCCAACATTTCTAAGAAAATGGCTTGCCTCTTTCCAACCTATGCCTTCAATATTCTTCACTAGAAAAGGTCTTGCTTCAGAAGAATCTTTTTGAATAACTCTTTTGAGATTGCCTATAATCCATCTATTTTCAACTATATATTTTGCCCTTGTATTTGGGAATCTGTGACCGACTTCTCTTAGTAAAGATACAAGTTGTTCTTCAGTATATTTTGCAAAACCATTTTTTGTTATTAATTTTTGAGCCTTAATTCCTCCTTTTGCTTTCCAATTTGCAGTTAAAATACAAAAACATAATTCACTGTATAAATCGAATTCGTCTCCTTCTTCGCCCAATTTTTTAAATTCTTGAAAACGCTTTTCTATTTCATTTTTTATGTCTTTTTTAATATTTTCAATTTCAAGTATTAAAGCTTCTTCTTTTTTTTGTGCTTCCATTTTCTATAACAAACACCCTTACATCTAAATTTTTTTTGCAGATTTTTGTTTAGAGTTATAAATTGTATAAAAACCAATCGAGGTTAAAATTATAAAAATTATTAATAAACTTAAAAATTCAGTTTGACTCAGTTTAGGAAAAGCTTCTAATAAAGAATTAGTTCCTACTCTGATGTCTGTATATCTTTCTAACAAATAAAGTGTATAGAACGATAAAATAAAAGCTCCGAACAACACAGAGAGAACTGAAAGAATTGCTTCAAAGTTTTTTGCAAAAATGATAGCGATGATAAGACCTAGTATTGAAAAGATGATCCAAGGAATATAAGAAGGTGGAAACGGTATACTTTCTAGCCATTCAATATTAGAAGAAATAATGAATGTTCCGATAGCATATCCGGCTAAACCACCTAGTAAAAAACCGCCTATGAAAAAACCCATTTTAAAAATTTGATAAAAAACAAATGCGAAAAGTATACTTATAATTAGATAAATAAAAAAAGAATAGTCATGAAAATTCTTGATAAAATCACTAATGAAAGAAATCTTTAACAAATATGGAATCAAAATAGAATATGAGGCATATAATCCAATCAGAAAAACAGAAATCTTCGAAGAAACTTTTGAGAAAAATAAGAGAAATATTGATATAGGCAAGATTATATATATAGAATTAGTAAGCAAATAGTAAAAATTAACAAAAACATTGTTAAAGTCAAAATTTGGAGCAAACATTTATTCATCCCTCCTTTAAGTTAACAGATTTTTTTATTATAAAATTAAGATCTTTTGTTTTATGCTTCCAGTAAATTGTATTTTCGAAGTCCACTACGTATTAAGACCATACAAGACCATACAGCCTTAAAAACTTTGTTTAAACCACTAATTAAAGATATTGGCTCCTAAGAAAAGGTAAAAATTAACTTTAAATCAGAAAACAAGTAGATAAAAGATTAAACTCCTTGTTATTTTAACACATACTAATCAAAATATTTTTAACAGTTTATGATATAATAAATTTATAAAAATTTAGAGTTTTTATTTATGGAGGTATATAGATGGGAATTCTTAAAATTCAGGTTGATGAAGAATTTATAAACAAGTTGATAGATAAAATGATAGAAGAAAAAACACAAATTCATGGTCTGAAAAATCTAAATGTTCAATTAAGAGAAGAGGAAATAAAATTTCAAATGGAATTAGAGTTGTTAAGTAAAAATGCTACTCTTGAATCCCATATTCAAATATTAGAAAAACCTGAAGATTTAGAGCATGGTAAATTGAGGCTCTCTTTAAGTGGCAATGATGGAGTTAGAAAGATACTTGAAGGTATTTTTTTTATGATTTCGGAATTTAGCGAAGCTTTTACTGCCAAAGATTATGAAATACTTATCGATTTTAGCAAAATGAAAATAAACCCAATAATAGATTCGATATTGAAATCCATAAGAATTTCTCGCTTAATTTTGCAGGATGGTAAATTTGAGCTGTTCTTAGAATTAATAAAATAGGAGATTTTTAAATGGGAGAATTTATTTTTGAACTAGACGAAGATATGGCCAAGGAATTACTTGAAAAGTTATTGGATAACAGTAAGTTTTCTTTTTTTAAAAAAATTTTTAAGCGTATTTCTTCTTTAAAATTTGATTCTGATAAAATATCTTTTGATATTTTTCTGTTTAGTTTCTATTTGAAGATAAAATCTTATCCCGAAACTATTTCAGGAGTTTATGTTTTTGAACATAATATTCCGTCTAGAATTTTAAAAGATCAAGATTTACCGGAATTTGTGGAAATCGATAACAAATTACTTCTTGTAAAAATTCCAGAAAATAATTTATTAAATAATATAAGGATAAAAGAATTTAAAATCGAAGAAGGTAATTTTCGAATAAAATTGGATGTTAAGAACTAAATTATTTATTCGGTAGGTATGCTATTATTGATCTAAACTTGCCTTCATTTTATTCTTTTTAAAATAGAAAATGAAGCAACGCGGAAGTATATAAATGCTTTATAAAACCAAAAATTTATAGTGAATATAAATATTAAAGAGAAAAACTTTTTCTAGAACTTTTAATTCTCTAAAAAAGATTTTATTTACATATGTTTTAGAAAACGCGTTTTTTGGGAATATGTTTCTGATTTAGAAGGATAACAGAAGAATGTTTTTATCTTTATTTTCTGGGTAAAAGTGCCGAAAATGTTAAGGAAATTAGTAGTTTTGTTAAGTAACAAGAGTTAGAGCAAAAAAGAATTTTCTTCAATTGCCTAAATTTAAAACCATTATAAGATGTACATTTTGTAATTTCTAAGAGGGCTATAAATTATTTATAGTGGGAGGTAATTTCTTATATGGAAATAGATGAAAACTTTTTGAACAAATTAGAAAAATTATCTAACATCAATTTAAAAGAACACGAAAAAGAATTAATAAAAAAAGATTTAAATGACTTATTAAAATACATAGAAATTTTAGAAAATATAGATACTAATGGAGTAGAAGAAATGATTACACCAATAAAAGCTAATAATTATTTTTTAAGGCAAGATGTGATAGAACCCTTTGAAAATGTTGAAGATATAATAAAAAATTTTCCTGAAAGTAAAGATAATCTCCTGAGGATCCCCGGTATCCATATATAGATAAATGAATTTAAAAGGGAAAAAATACGAAGATATTGCAATTAATTTTCTCACTAGGAAAGGCTATGACATAATTGCAAAAAATTTTTCCTGCAAAATGGGAGAAATAGACATAATTGCGCTTAGAAAAGGTGTTCTTCATTTTGTAGAAGTTAAAGGGGGAAAAGATACTTTTGGAGATCCAGCGTTCAGAGTTAATTCAAAGAAATTAGAAAAAATAATGGAAGTTGGAGATTTCTTTATTTCTAAAAATAAACAACTTTCTTTTGAGGAAGTCCAGATAGATGTTATTTCAGTAACTGACGAAGGAAAGATAAATTATTATCCTTCACAAAGATTATAGAAATAGATGGTGCCCCTGGAAGGAGTCGAACCTTCATTTGCGGATTAGGAATCCGCCGTTCTATCCGTTGAACTACAGGGGCTTCTCTTGATTATATCCGACCTTTATTATAACAAAATTTTCAATTAGTGTCAACAATTTTGATAATATATCAATAAAAGTAAGGGGATGAATTCTTGTGAATACCGACACAAAAGTTTTATTTGACAACGATGACCATAAGTTTATTTTTCTAGGGTCCGAAAGAAAAGACATAGAAAGTATACCTACAAATCAATTTTTAATTATTCATAAAAACGAAGGTGTATTACTTGATCCAGGTGGAGTTCATGTTTTTCCTAAAGTATTAGCAAATGTAGTTGAGTTTATTGATTTAGACAATATTAAATACGTGTTTTACACACATCAAGATCCCGATGTGTCATCTGGTATAAGTTTGTGGGATAGTGTATTAAATGCGCGTTTTTACATTTCAAAGCTTTGGGAAAGATTTTTACCTCATTTTGGCGTTTTTGATAATTCCAAAGTTGCTGTTGTAGAAGACAAAGGAGGAAGAATAAAGTTTAAGGATGGGGTCGAATTAAAAATAATACCAGCTCATTTTTTACATTCTACAGGAAATTTTAATCTGTATGATCCTGTCTCTAAAATTCTTTTTTCTGGTGATATAGGAGTTTCTGTATTTCCTAGAAATGAAGAAAAGCTTTATGTAGATAATTTTTCGAAACATGTTAAATATATTGAGGAATTTCATAAGAGATACATGATTTCAAATAAAGTATGTAAAAAATGGGTGAGAATAATTAGTAATTACGAAATAGAACAGATGGCTCCACAACATGGAGCTATATACAAAAAAAACGAATTTAAAGAGTTTATAAAATGGTTTGAGAATTTGCAATGTGGAATTGATTTAATAGATCAAATATATGGCTGGGATGAAAGAAAATGAACGATTCTGAAAGATATAAAAAAACAATAAATTTTTTATCTCAAAGTGTGTATCATGAAAATCTTTTGGTATCCTTTATTAATAGATTAGAAGAAGTGTTAGGAGAAAGATTTAAGAAATCCAGCAAATCCACAAAGATCGTAGGGGAAAATCTTATAGATTCAATAAATAGTATAAAAAAGTCCTCTGAAACGTTGGAAAAAACCGTTAACGATGGAAATAAAGAAATTGAAACTATATCAAAGAAAAATCAAGAAATAGTAACAAGATTAAACGTTATTGGTGAAGATTTCGATGAATTAGAAAAGAAGGTTGAAAAATCCTTAAAAACTGTTAGTAATATTATAGGAAGTTTTAAAGAAATAAATGAACTAACAAGTATCATAAAAAATGTAGCAAAGCAAACTAATATCTTGTCTATAAACGCGTCTATTGAAGCTGCTCGAGCCGGAGAACAGGGAAGGGGATTTGCTGTAGTTGCGGAAGAAATAAAAAAGCTTTCTTCAGAAACTAATAACACCTCCGACAAAATTTCACTCAAAGTTGATAAAATAGAAAAAGAGATAGAGGAAGTAAAAGTTGTTATAAATAATTTAAACACTATCTTTGAAATGATTACAATATCTATTGAAGATGCAATGAAAATACTCAACGAAAATTTAATTTTTATGAAAAAAATGACACAAGATTTATTAATAGAAAAGGAAAAGTTAAAATTTAACGTTGAAAACTTAGAAAATTCAAAAAAAGAGATTAATAAACTTATGGTTGATATAAATTCTCTTCAAAAGGTCTTGCAAGCTATTCTTGAAATGCAAAACAAAATTAAAGAAATTAAAATTTAAATATTTTAATTAAAGTTAGAAAGGAAGTTTATTCTATGATTACAGTTGTTGGTGGAGGGCCGGCAGGATTGATGGCTTCAATAATTGCCTCATGGAATGGTGCAAATGTACGAATAATTGAAAGAAAAGGAAAATTAGGGAAAAAATTATTGGCAGCTAGTAACGGTAGAGGAAACATTTCCAATCTAGATTTAGACGAAACACATTACTTTAGCAGCGATATCTCTTTTGTCAAAAAGGTATTTCAGAGGTTTGGAATTTTTCAAACTTTGAGCGTTTTTGAAGAAATAGGCGTGATGGTTAAAAATCTCAATTCAAAATTGTTTCCATATACCGAAAGGTCCAAGGATATCTGGAATTGTTTTATGTATGAATTGGGAAACAACTGTGTAGAAGTTGTCCTTAACCATCAAATAAATGAAATTATTTATTCAAACAAAACATTTTATTTGAAAAGCGATTACACAACTTTTGAATCTGATAAAATTATAATCGCTACTGGTGGAATATCTTCTCCCCAATTTGGGTCAAATGGAAGTATATTCCAATCTCTTCACTCCTTAGGTCATAGCTTAATTGAGTTGAGACCAGGTTTAGTTCCTATTAAAATAAATAATTATTTTTCTAAAGACAATTTAGGGGCTAAGTTAACAGGAAGCGTTGTTTTAGAAAATGAGTATGGAATAGAAATTTCTAAAAGATACTTTGGGGAAGTTCTTTTTAAAAATGAACTCCTTACAGGAATTCCAATTTTTCAAATCAGTAATTTTGTTCATAAATATTTAGATAAAAACATTCCAGTATATATTCGTATTGATTCTTTTCCTTCTTACACTGAAAAACAATTGGAAGAAATATTGTTAAAAAAAATTAATTTAAGACCTAAACGACCAATTTCGTTACTTTTAACGACTATGATCGATGAAAAGTTAATACCTCCTTTTTTACAAAGTGTTGAAATTAAAGATTTCTTATCTCCATGCAGTTCCCTGAGGCTGAAAGATATAACGATTATTGCACATAGATTAAAAAACTGGAAATTTGAAATTACAGGGACTGCAGATTGGAAACTTTCGCAGGTTAGTTTGGGAGGTATTGACACCAGTGAGATACAATCATTTACGTTAGAATCAAAAATAGTGCCAGGAATGTATTTTGCAGGAGAAGTAATAGATGTGGCAGGAGAAAGTGGAGGCTACAATTTACAGTGGGCATGGTCAACAGGATATATTTCGGGAGAAAGCGCCTCTTAAAATTAGGATGACAGCTTAAAAAATATAAATTCTAAAAGTGGAATGATCTCAACCATTCCACTTTATACATTTTGAAACAAATTGTTGATTACATCTTTTACTGAAGTAATTTTATCTATTTTATAACCGTATTTTCCAACAAAAACAAATCCTTCGTCTAAATTTCCCTTTGCAGCATTTAAAAGAGCTTGAGCTATACAATAAGGAGCATCGACAAAATTACAAGTTTTAATGCAATGAAAATTACAAATAAAAGGTTTTCTCTCGCCTTTTTCAACCTCTTCTAAGAATTTATTTTTGATAGCTCGCCCTGGAAGGCCAACAGGGCTATCAATAATTATTATATCTTCTTCTTTTGAATTAATAAGTGCTTCTTTAAATTTAATATCAGCATCACATTCATCTGTCGCAATAAAAAGCGTGCCAACTTGTATGCCACTAGCGCCCAATGAAAACATTTTTTTAACTTTTTCAGGAGAATCAATTCCTCCAGCAGCAATTACGGGTATTTCCTTTCCATGTTCCTTTTTCAGTTCTTCAGTATAATTAACTACCTGGGGAATAGTGTTTTCTAATTGAACTTCTTCTTTGTCCAAATCTTCTTTTTTATATCCTAAATGTCCTCCTGCATCTGGGCCCTCAACAATTATTGCGTCAGGAAGATATTTATAACGTTGCCACCATTTCTTGACGATTATCTGAGTAGCTTTTAAAGAAGATACGATGGGTACTAACTTGGTTTTTGAGTCTTTTTCAAGGAAAGAGGGTAAATTTAAAGGCAAACCTGCTCCAGAGATTATCAAGTCAATTTTTTCTTTTATAGCAGTTGTTACCAATTCTGCATAATCACTTAAAGCTACCATTATGTTAACACCAATTATCCCTTTTGTTTTTTCTCTTGTTTTTCTTATAATTTTTTTCAAAGCTTCTATATTTGCTTCCTTCACATTTTTTACTCTATCATTTTCAAGTAAGCCAATCCCCGCAGTTCCAATTATACCGATTGCACCTTCATTTGCAACAGCTGATGTCAAATTGTCTAAAGATATACCTACGGACATTCCCCCTTGAATTAATGGATATTTAGGTGTGAGTCCATCGATGTTCAATGTTTTTATAAAAACCAACTCCTTCTTCTAATTTTTCAAAATTAAATATTATTAATTATACCATATTTGTATTTGATGTTTTAATAATTAATAATTAGCAAACGAGACTTATATTTTTTAATGAAAAGAGCAAAAAATTGATACTTATGATATAATATATACCCGAATGAAAACTAAAAGGAGAGTCTTTTAGTATGGAAGATTCATATAAAAATAAAAATTCTGTCGAAGAATTTTCGATATATAATTTGCAAGCGAGAGAAAAAAAAGCAATCAGAGCATCACTCATAAGCATGATTGTAAATGCAGTGCTTTCTTTTTTCAAAATCTTTATAGCAATTGTTACAGGAAGTATTGCTATTTTAGCTGATGGAA
The DNA here is from genome assembly GCF_035349255.1 of Defluviitoga sp. Taxonomy (NCBI): domain Bacteria; kingdom Thermotogati; phylum Thermotogota; class Thermotogae; order Petrotogales; family Petrotogaceae; genus Defluviitoga; species Defluviitoga sp. The sequence continues at coordinate 10,625 of NZ_DAOPSE010000013.1, forward strand.
TTGATACGACAACAGATATAATAACTTCTCTTCTCACATTAATAGCATCAAAAATATCTAGTAAACCGGCAGATGAAAGTCATCCATTTGGTCATGAACCTGCTGAAACTATAGTAACAAAAGTCCTGTCTTTAGTTATAATTTATGCAGGGGCACAAGTTTTAAAAAATGCGATTCAAAGTCTTGTTTTGGGGAAACATATAATAGAAAGTGCTCAATTGGTTTTATGGATTTCGTTGATTTCCATGGGAACTAAATACCTCCTTTATAAATACAAATATTCAGTTGGAGAAAAAATAAGAAGTTCTTCGTTAGTTGCTGATGCTTTAAACATGAGAAATGATATATTAACATCGTTATCAGTTTTTATAGGAATGGTTTTTTATTTATTATTTGACATTACTTGGGTCGATCCATTGGTAGCCATTATGGTTTCTTTGTTTATATTTAAAGTGGGTGTTCAAATGTTTATTGAAACATCGGGTGAGTTTATGGGAAGTTCACGTGAACTAGGTGAAATTTATACGAATATTTTAGAAGCAACTAAGAAATTTGATCACGTTTTTAATCCTCATAAAATTAGAGTTAGAAAATCTGGATATGTTTACTTTGTAGAAATGCACATAGAAGTTGATGAAAAAATGACAATTAAAGAGGCTAACGATATAGCTTCTAAGCTTGAGAAGGAATTGAAGAGAATAAATCCTTATATAAAAGATGTGATAATACATGTGGAGCCTTTGGGGAACAAAGAAAAAGAAGGGTATGGCCTTGATGAAAAAAGTATTAAAAGAATTTTTGGTAATAAGTAAGTGGAGGTGTTTTTTTTGACAGGAGATTTTATGGATGAAGCGATTATAAAAGTAGAAGGTGGGAAAGGCGGAGATGGTGCTGTTAGTTTTAGAAGAGAAAAGCATGTAGAAAGAGGAGGTCCAGATGGTGGAGATGGTGGAAATGGTGGATCGGTTATTATTAAGTCAACAATAAACAAGAATACATTAATAGATTTTAGATATAAACGGGTATTTAGAGCGGGAAAAGGAGAAAATGGGAGAAATAAGAAAAGAACAGGAAAATCTGGAGAAAACCTTATTATAGAAGTTCCAGTAGGAACTTGCATTTACGATAAACAAACAGATGAATTAATAGCTGATTTAAAATTTCCTGAACAATATGTAATTGTAGCAGCTGGTGGAAAAGGTGGTAAGGGAAATGCACGATTTGCTACTTCTACTTTACAAGTGCCTAAAATATCGGAAAAAGGTGTGCTAGGAGAATCAAAAACTTTAAAGTTAGTTTTAAAGATACTAGCAGATGTAGGTTTGGTTGGGTATCCTAATGTTGGAAAATCTACTTTGATATCAAAAATCTCATCTGCTAAAGTAGAAATAGCTGATTATCCTTTTACTACGCTAAATCCAAATTTAGGAGTTGTAAAATATAAAGACGGAAACTCTTTTGTAGTTGCAGATATACCTGGCTTAATAGAAGGATCTCATGAAGGGAAAGGGTTAGGCGATCAATTTCTAAGACATATTGAAAGATGTGAGGCAATAGTTCATATTGTTGATATATCAGGACTTGAAAGAAATGACCCTGTTGGAGACTATTACGTTATAAGAAATGAATTGAAGAATTTTTCACCAATCCTTTCTAGAAAAAAAGAGATAATAGTAGCAAATAAAATAGATCTACTCGACAAGAGAGAGCTAGAAACTAGATTAAAAGACTTTCAACTAAGAACAGGTAAGAAAATTACCCCCATTTCTGCATATACTGGAGAAAATGTGGAAATCCTTTTAAATAAAATGTGGGATTTGATAAAAGAAGAAAAGTTGGAATATTTAAATTTACTTGCTAAAAAATTAAAAGCACAAGAAAAAACTAAAATAAAGATTGAACCTGTAAAATTTGAACCAGATCTTTACTTTAAAATGAGTGTTATAAAGTGGGAAGACGGAACATTTGAAATTATTGGAGATAGTATTGACAAATTATTATCTAGATATGATATATACCAAAGAGATTCGAGAATTTTGATTTTGAAAACACTTGAAAAGAATGGTTTAAATAAGCTGCTTTTGAATGCTGGTGTAAAAGAAGGAGACACGGTCTACATTGGCGATTTTGCTTTTGAATATATACCTTAAATTAAAAAATGGGGGGAAATATGGTTATTCTATTTGGAGGGAGCTTTAATCCTCCACATGTGGGCCATAGAATTGTGGCAGAGTTGGCTTATGATGAAATGAAACCTGAGGAATTTTTTATAATTCCCTCACCAAATCCACCGCACAAGATAACAACTTTTCTTGTCGATTTTGACAAGAGATATTCATGGTGTAAGAGAGTATTTTGGGAGGAATATTTTACCGTTAGTGATATTGAGGCAAAATTACCGGAACCCTCTTACACCGTTAATACTTTAAGTTATTTTTCGAATTATTACAGTGATATTTGGCTCTTAATAGGCGAAGATTCATTATATGATTTTAAAAAATGGTACAAGTGGCAAGAAATTTTATCGTTGGCATGTTTACTAGTTTATCCTCGGTATTTTGACGAAAAAGGTTTTAAAAGTTCAGACATAAAATTCGTAAGATTAGATTGCCCAATTATAGATATATCTTCTTCTTATATTAGAGAAAGAATTGAAAGACATAAAACGGTTAAGGGTTTTATAGATGACAGCATTTTAAAAGAAGTTGTTGCTGAGTATAGTAGTAGGTAAATAAGTTTAGCCATTGATTTGTTGCAAACTCTTAAACAGCTTCAAATTCATTCAGCAAGTTTTCGATTTCTTGCAATTCTTTGTTAATATTTTCCCACTCTATTTTTAATGCTTCATCATGTTCAAAAGGCCCCATATATTTTGCTATAGAATTTCTTTGTGCTTCTAAAATGTGTTTTCTTTTTAGCAATTCTTCTTTTCTTTTTTCTTTCATTTATCATCAACCTCCTCTTGATTAATTTAAATAATTACTTTAGAAATTTAAAACTAACGTTTTTTCTTTATTGACTAGACAGATATATTTAAGTTCTTTTTTTCACATAAAGTATTACAAATAAAATACCTGTGTAAATATTATACACATTTCTTTAAAATTTTCAAAACTTTAAAAAAGGAGAAAAAGTTATATAACTAACTTTTATTTCATCCTATAACTTCTAATTTGAGATTTTGGCTAAAAATCAAAATTTGATTTGCTCTAAAATTTTTATTTCTAAAATGCAGGCTTCTATTTCCATGTTTCGGATTTGTTTTTCTAAATCTGATACGAATTCTTCGTCTTTAATACTGGGTAGGTTGATTTTTATATTATAAATCCCTCCTAAAATAGCTGATTTTGCCATTATCGCAGCAATAGCAGCATCACTTAAGACTTGCTTATTTCCTATTTTGACAAGGATTTCTATTAATTCCATTACTTCTAGAGCGTTTTTTGCAATTTTCAAGGGAATCAAAGTAGCTTTTTTTGTACTTTCTTGAATTTTTTCCTCTCTAATTTTTTTTTCTTCATCAGTGTTACGCGGAAGTTTTAAAGAATCAATTACTTCACTAAAAGCTCGTGCATCTTCCTCCATTTCTTCTAGAAAAGTATCTCTATACTTTTCTAAAGTTTCATTTACCTTTTTTATTTCTTCTTCTACATCTTTATATTTTTTCTTTCCAATGGTGAGGTTTGACACCATGTTTCCTAAACTGGATGCCAAGGCTCCAGCCAACGCAGCAACGCTCCCCCCTCCTGGTGCTGGATCTTTAGAAGATAATTTCTCTAGGAATTCTCGGATTGTCATTTCTGATAACAATTGAACTTCCCCCTTTTAAAAGATTTTTGTGTACATTAAAATTCTAAAAATTTGATTTAACTTTTATTAAAAAACATGATTAATTAGAAATATTCTTAGATATAAATTTTAATCTTATATTTTACATTATAACAAAAAAGCAAAATGTTACTTATCTGAAGCACAATCAAATACAGGAGCATGCATTTATAATAATCTTTATTTTTAAAGAATAGGTACTTTTTTCCTTTGAAACCGTCAAAATTTTTTAAAATTAAATATTATTTTCCTAATTAAATTTTATCAAATTAAAATTTAATTTCAATCTTGCGCATAAGAAAGAAAATTCGTTATAATTAACTTTAACTGAGTATAAATATCGGTGAATTGAATCCTTCATGAATGATTTTTTTGAAAAAATATGATATGATAAAATTGGATGGTTTTTAAAGATATAGTCCAGCGTAACAACTTTTTTATTGTGGCATAGGTTAAAGAAAAGTTTTAACAATAATCAGACGGAGGTGACTAAGTAGGTATGTTTTGGGTTTTTGCAATAGTTCCAGTCATTGCTTTGATATTTGCTAGTATTAACTATAAACGTGTTTTGGCAATAGACGAAGGTACTCCTGAAATGAAAGAAATAGCAAGTGCAATTAGAGTCGGAGCAGACGCCTTCGTGAACTACGAAACAAGAGTTATTTTTATTTACGCCATTGTTATTGCAGTCATTTTGACAATTGTAGTAGAGTGGTACGTAGGAGTAGCATTTCTTATAGGTGCTTGTATGAGCACGTTGGCAGGACGTTTTGGTATGAACATGGCTACTCAAGCTAATGTCAGAGTAAGTAACACTGCTAGAACAGAAAAGGACATCGGAAAAGCTATGAAAGTAGCCTTTCAAGGTGGAAGTGTTTCGGGACTATCTGCGGCAGGATTTGGACTTTTAGGTTTGTTTATTATTTACTTTGTTTTTGGAAAATGGCTGAATCAACTTTCCTTGGAGAATTTAACTCTCAAGGTAAACTGGCTGGGAATAAGTTATATTCCTTTCACTATGTCCGTTTCAGGATATTCGCTCGGTTGCTCTATAGTAGCGATGTTTCATAGAGTAGGCGGAGGTATTTATACAAAAGCTGCAGATATGGGAGCCGACTTAGTTGGAAAAACTGAACTAGATTTGCCAGAAGATGACCCACGAAATCCAGCAACTATCGCAGACAACGTTGGAGACAACGTTGGGGACGTAGCAGGTCTTGGAGCGGATCTTTTAGAAAGTTTTGTTGGAGCTATAATTTCTGTAGTAATACTAATTTTATATTCTTTTTTTCTCCTTGGTTCAGATGTCTTCTCCTATGAATCTGCGTTAAAGCTAACTTTTTATCCAATATTTTTTGTGTCTCTGGGGTTAATTTCTTCTATTATAGGAATCTTATACATAGTAGTGAAAAAAGCTTCTGGAGATCCGCATAAAGAATTAAACACCTCTCTAATGATGTCAGCATTTTTAACAATAATAACAACGTTCTTTCTTACGATGTTCTACTTGAAAGATATACCAATTAAAGAACTTCAAATGATAGGGTTTAAAGCCGGAATTTATTCTCCTTGGATAGGTGCAATTATTGGCATATTGGATGGAATACTTATAGGTTTTGTTGCTGAGTATTATACAAACGAAAAATATAAGCCCACTAGAGAATTATCTGAATTTAGCAAAGGTGGTCCTGCTATTATCATAACAAAAGGATTGGCCCTTGGGATGCAAAGTGTGTTAGTTCCTGTTTTTTTGTTAATGTTAGGTATACTTCTATCTTTTGAATTTTCAGGATTATATGGTGTTGCTATGGCAGCAACAGGAATGCTTTCTTTCGTCGCAACTACTGTTTCTGTTGATTCTTATGGACCAATTGCAGATAATGCAGGTGGTATATGTGAGATGGCCAAATTGCCTCACGAGGTTAGAAAGATTACAGACGAGCTTGATGCTGTAGGTAACACTACAGCAGCTATAGGTAAAGGTTTTGCTATTGGTTCGGCAGCATTAGCAGCATTAGCACTTTTTGCTTCTTATATATATGCTCAAGCGAATGTAGCAGATGCAGGAATAGGTCACTTATTATCTATAATGATTTTAAATATAGTTGATTCAAGAACACTTGCAGGAGCGTTTTTTGGAGCAGCGTTACCTTTCTTTTTCAGTGCTTATCTGATAAATGCCGTCGTAAACTCAGCTAATCAAATAGTAGATGAAGTAAGAAGACAGTTTAGAGAGATTCCAGGATTAGCAGAAGGAGAAACCAAACCCGATTATGAAAACTGTGTAAAAATAAGCACCGAAGGTGCTTTAAGTCAAATGAAGGTTCCTGCCTTAATTTCGGTGTTAACTCCTATTATTGCCGGCTTTCTTTTGGGACCAGATTTTGTTGGAGGAATTCTAATTGGTACAACTCTTAGTGCTGTTATGCTTGCTGTATTTACCGCAAATTCTGGCGGCGCTTGGGATAATGCTAAAAAGAGAATCGAATCTGGGGAGATTGAAGGGGAGGGAAAAGGATCAGAAGCGCACAAAGCAGCAGTTGTCGGAGATACTGTGGGAGATCCGTTAAAAGATACTGTAGGTCCTTCTTTAGATATTTTAATAAAAATAATGGCAGTTACATCGGTCATTACAGTATCTATATTTAAGGTATATCATTTCTTTTAAAATTAAAATATAAAAATAAAAGCCGAGCGATTAATTTAAGCGCTCGGCTTTTTTAGTTATTATATTCTTAAACCTCCATCTATTCTTATTACTTGGCCTGTAATAAATGAGGAATCATCACTAGCTAAAAATAAAGCCAATTTTGCAACATCTTCTGGTTCACCAAGTCTTTTTAGGCAGGTATTTTCTATAACATAATCAATCAAATCTTCTTTTAAATCTTTTGTCATTCCTGTTCTAATGAAACCTGGTGCGATTGCGTTAACTCTGATATTTTCTCCTCTCATAGTCAACTCTTTAGCCCAGGATTTAGTCATCCCTATTATGCCGGCCTTAGCTGCAGAATAGTTTGTTTGTCCTATATTTCCTTCTATCCCAACTACACTTGCCATATTTATTATATTACCAGATTTTTGTTTTCTCATATATCTAGCAACAGTTTTAGTCATTATAAAAGTGCCTTTTAAGTTTACTTCTATGACCTTATCAAAATCTTCTTCTTTCATGATAACAAGAAAATTATCTCTAGCTATACCTGCATTATTAACTAAAATGTCTATTTTTTCGGATATTTCATATATTTCATTTACTATTTGTGTTACAAGTGTAGAGTTTGTAATGTCAGCTTTGTAATAAAAATATTTGTCTTCTGGGAAGTCTTTTTTTTCGCTGGGATCAATTAGGGGCAACTCTTCTGTTGCTAAAGCGAAAACTGTTGCACCTTCTTTTATAAAAAGTCTAGAGATTTCCTTGCCAATCCCACGTGAACCACCGGTTACAATTGTTACTTTTCCTTCCAACTTCAAAGGGTACACCCCCAACTATTTGTTTAAATGTTTACTAATTTGACGTTTCTATCTATCTGTTTAATGAATTTAGTTAATACCTGAGTAGGACCAATTTCGACAAATTCATCAACGCCGTTTCTAATGCACTCTTGCACGCACTCAATCCATCTTACAGGTGAAGTAATTTGTCTTATTACATTTTCTTTAATAACTTCTGGGTCAGTTTCAAATTTTGCGCTCACATTTTGAACTACAGGAATTTTTGTTTTATTAAAAGGTAATTTTTCTATTTTTCTTCTGAGTCGATCTTCGGCTTCTTTTAAAAACTTAGAATGAAAAGGTCCACTAACATTTAAAGGGACAACTTTTTTAGCTCCGCTTTCCTTCAACTTTTCCATTGATATCAAAAGTTCTTCCATTTCTCCACTTATCACAATTTGTGAAGGTGAATTGTAATTAGCAATTTGAACATTTGGATAATTTTTTAGAACTCTTTCAATTTCTGATACATCCATACCAATGATTGCAGCCATTCCACCTTTTCCGGGTTCTATAGCTTCGCTCATATACAGTCCTCTATAATACACAGCTTCAACAGCATCTTCAAAACTAATCACTTCAGCAGCCAGTATAGCTGTCCATTCTCCCAGAGAGTGTCCTGCAACAACATCAGGTGTAAGCCCTTTACTAAGGGCATACAAATATTTCATGTAACTTATAGTAAGTATTGCAACTTGAGCGTTTTGAGTCAAGGTAAGCTCTTTTTCATCATCACCAAAGATTATTTTTTTAATATCAACACCTATTCTATCTTTTACTTTATCGAAGTAAATATTGTATTCTGGTTTAAGCTCCAAAATATCTTTTCCCATACCTAAAAACTGTGAACCTTGACCAGTAAAGACAAAACAACGCATTTTTTCACCCCCAAATTCAGTGCTGTTCTAGGTAAAGAACTATTTCATCAATGACTTCTTTAACACTTTTAATTTCGTTTATGAGACCTGCTGATTGACCTGCCATAAAAGAACCGCTTTCTTCATCACCATATAAAAATGCTCTCTTTAAACTCCCTACAAGTGCTTCCTCAGCTTCTTCGGGGGAAGATGCTTCTAATTTTGCTATTTTTTTACCAAAAGGAGTTTTTATTATTCTCGCAGGATTTCCGAACTTTAAACCTGTTACTATCGTATCTCTTATTCCAGCTTCTAAAATTATCTTTTTATAATTTTCATGTGCTTCACATTCATGGGTAGCTATAAATCGGGTTCCCATTTGTATGGCTTCAGCTCCAAGGGCAAAAGCTGCTAACGCGCCCCTTCCTTCGGCTATCCCTCCTGCAGCAATTACTGGAACTGTTAACATGCTTGTTAGTTTTGGTATTAAAACCATCGTGGTTACATCTCCAATATGCCCACCACTTTCCATTCCTTCTCCTATTATTGCATCAACTCCAGCATTTTCTAACCTCAAAGCAAGGTTTTCTGAGGAAACTACCGCTAACGTTGTTATTCCGTTTTGTTTGAGTTTAGATATGTATTTAGTAGAATTTCCTGCCCCTAGAACAACTACGGGAACTTTTTCTTCAATTAACAGATCAATTACTTCTTCAATGTGAGGATTAAGCATGATGACATTAACTGCATATGGTTTATCGGTTAATTTTTTAATGGTATCTATTTGTTTTTTCAAAAGCGAAGGATCCATGTTCCCAGAACCGATTGTTCCAAGACCACCAGCGTTCGAGACAGCAACGGCTAATTTGGCTGTTCCGACCCATGCCATTCCTCCTTCTAAAATGGGGTATTTGATTTTTAAAAGTTTAGTAACTCTATTGTTTGATAAGTCCAATACAGCACCTCCAACTAACTTATTTTAATTCCAACCATAATTTCAGCCTGTGTGCAAATTTCATTTTCTACAAAAGCCGTTCCTTTTAATTTATAGATATTTGCCTTTTTTTGTAAAATTTTTAATTCATAAATCAATTTATCACCAGGTCTAACCTCTTTTTTGAATCTAGCCTTGTCTATTCCAGTGAATAAAGGTATGATATTGTTTTTCTCGATATTTTGTTTATTTAAAAGAAGCAAACCAGCTGTTTGAGCCATTCCTTCAATAATTAAAACCCCTGGCATAATGGGATAATTTGGAAAATGGCCTTGAAAAAATGGTTCATTTATACTTACATTTTTGAAAGCCTTTATATTGTCGTTATTTATTTCAATAATTCCATCAACTAGCAAAAAAGGATATCTATGTGGAAGTATTTTTAAAATTTCATCTATGCTCATCTTTTGTCTCACTCCCAAGTGGTTATTATTCCACCTGATTCAGGACCTAAATGCATTCCAATTATTATATCCATTGGTTCGAATATTATTTTTTCTCGTGGAATACCAAGTTTTACAACTTCATCCAACAAATCTCCACCAACTTTTAAACTTCCAGTGTGTACAACCGCAATATTTTTTAAGTCTCCATTTCCTTTTTCTTGCATAGCAGCTATTGATATTTCTTTAATAACTTTGTTATACCCTCTTACTCGTTTAATGGGAATTATTTCACCTTCTGCAAGCTGTAGTAATGGCTTAACATTTAGCATAGATCCCAAAAAAGCAGAAGCTTTGCCTATTCTTCCACCCTTCTGCAAATAATTCAAATCTCCTACAGTAAAATAAACGTTAACTTTTTCATGAAAATGCTCGGTAAAATCTATTAGTTCGTTGATTTCGTAATTTCCGGAATCTATTAGTTTTTTTAACTCTAACACAAGGAATCCTAATCCCCACGTAGTTTCATATCCTTCGACTACGTGGATTCTTTTTTCATCTACATTTTTAGCAGCTAATATCGCAGCATTATAAGTTCCACTTAACTTAGCTGGTATATGAACAGAAATCAACTCATCATATCTAGTTAACCATTCTTTGTAAACTATTTCAAAATCGTGGGTAGATGGTTGAGAGGTTGCGGGAATGTAGTCGCTTTTTTTCAAACTTTCATAAAAATCCTCTACGTCTATTTCTATTGCTTTCTTAAATTTATCTTGTTGCTTCACATAAAGGGATACACATCCAATATCCAGTTCCTTCAATGTTTTCAAATCGATGTCGCAGGTGTTATCTGTAACTATTCCTATTTTTTTAGACATAGTTATTCCTCCTTTAATATTTGACGAATATGATAGAGGCGTTATGTCCTCCAAAACCAAAAGAATTTTTCAAAACCGTGTTAATTTTAACACTTTTTAATTCTTTTGGTATGTTAAGATTTATCATTTCCTCGTCAGGTTCGTCTAAATTAGGCATCCCATGAATAAAGTTGTTTTGTGTTTCTAAGATAGCTGCAATTAATTCAATAGCTCCAGCTGCTCCCAAAGTATGACCTACCAAAGTTTTTGTAGATTGAATATACGCTTTTGTAATATCTTCACCAAAAATGGTTTTTAAAGCTCTAATTTCAGAAGCATCCCCCACTGGGGTACTCGTTGCATGACAATTTACCAAATCTATCTCTGAAGGATTTAGTCCAGCCATTTCCAAAGCTCTTTTCATAGCTCTAGCCGCTCCTTCTCCTTGTGGTTCAGACTGGCTTATATGATAAGCATCTCCGGTCATCCCAAAACCATCTATGTATCCATAGATTTTCGCACCGCGCGCTTTTGCATGCTCTTCGGATTCTAGAATTAAAATGCCTGCACCTTCACCCATAACAAAACCGTCCCTATTTTTGTCAAATGGACGAGAAGCTTTTTTTGGCTCATCATTTTTTTGTGAGAGAGCCATCATATTTGCAAATGCTGCAATTGGCATTGGATCAATAACTGCTTCTGAGCCTCCTGTTACACAAACATCAATTTCTCCATCTCTTATTAACATAACAGAAGTTATTAAAGAATGGATTGATGAAGCGCAGGCACTGACAGTAGAAAAATTGGGACCTTTTAATCCATAATGTATAGCGACAACTCCGCTTGCCATATCTGCTATCATCATTGGGATTAAAAAGGGACTGACAAATTTAGGTCCTTTTTCATGCATTACCAAAAATTCTCTATATAGAGTTTTAAATCCTCCTATTCCTGAACCAATTACAACACCCGCATTTTCTCTCCATTTTTGTTCTTCATATAAACCCGCGTCCTTTATAGCTTCATCAGCAGCCGCTATAGCTAATTGTAAAAATCTATCATATCTTTTCGCAGTTCTTTTGTCAAGGTATTGTTCAGGATCGAAATCCTTAATTTCTGCTCCAATTTTAACTTTTTGATCAGAAGTATCAAATTGCGTGATGTAGTCTATTCCTATTTTCATTTCTTTTAGAGCATCTACAAATTCGTTAGAATTTTTTGCAATTGAATTTACTGTTCCAATTCCAGTTACAACAACCTTTGGCATAATCTACCTCCTATGTGTTAGAAGTTTTTGGCGCGGATAACATACGTTGAGTAACTTCTATGTAGTATTCAAATATTTGATTTGCATCTAAACCTGTCCATTTTTTATATAAATCTTTTCTAAGACTAACCTGTTGAACTAATCCCGTTATTTCGGCCCACAACACAATAGCTATTTTTTTAGTATCCAGATTACTATCAATTGTACCGTCATTTTTTCCCTCTTCAATAGAAGAAACTAGTAAATTAAATATTTCCTCACTCTTTTCGTAGGCTTTTTTAACATGTGGGTCTGATTCGTCGAATTTTGTTTCTTGAGTTTCGTAATCCAAAATTAATTTGTAGTAATTTTCATAATCAACGCTAAAATTTACATACGTTTTTCCCATAGAAACAACTTTTTCAAAACCACTTTTACAAATACTAATTCCTTCAATTATCATATCTTTTAAAGTTTGAAGAGCACGCTCAACAGAAGTAAAATAAAGATCTTTCTTACTTGAAAAATACAAGTACAAAGTTCCTTTAGCTAGTTTTGCTTTTTTGGCTATTTCAGTCATAGTTGTATCCTGATAACCTTTTTGTATAAATAGTTTTTCTGCTGCGTCCATTATTAAGTTTTTCTTTTTTTCTTTTTTCTTTTTATTATTGTTTTTCTTATCATTCATTATTATTCACCCTTACAAAGCAAAAAATGACCAACGGTCATTATTCTTTCTTGAAATTATATCATAAATAAAAGAATATATCAAGTTTTATAAAAAAATCTCATAGTCAATTTTAAATGGTGAATTAAGACTCATTTAAATTAAATTTATAATAAGCAGCGTCATATATAAACAACTGTGCTATAATTGCTTTACGAGGAAATTTTGCTAAATTGTAAATAGGTTTTTCAGAAGCGGGAAACTTTTAAAAAATTAAGATTATCAATTTAAAGAGGACTAAATAAAAAAAATGTTGCTCTATTTTTTAAAACATAGAGTTATATGTTCGTATTCAGAGAAGTCTACTTAAAGGGTTCAAAGTTACGAGGCGCTAACTCAAACAAAATGCAAATCATATAATAAGCTTTAAATATGGTTTTTAGAATATGTATAGGTTTACCTAAAATCTTAAATCTTGGGAGGACAAAAATGGAATTGGGCGAAAAATTCGAAGAACTATATAATACAATGAAACAATTGAGAGGTCCAAATGGATGTGAATGGGATAAAGTTCAAACGCATGAGAGTTTAAAATCGTATGTAATAGAAGAAGCTTATGAATTAGTAGAAGCAATTGATGAGAAGGACAGCTCAAAAATAAAGGAAGAACTAGGGGATATTTTGTTACAAGTTGTTTTTCATTCGATAATAGCTGAAGAAAATAATCAATTTTCAACATTTGAAGTGATCGATAATTTGATTCAAAAGTTGATAAGAAGGCATCCACATGTTTTTGGAAGTGAAAAATCATATTCATATGCACGATGGGAAGAAATCAAGGCAAAGGAAAAAGGAGAGAAAAAATATAGTAGGATAGGAAAAATGAATAAAGCTTTACCAGCCTTGTCTTTAGCAAGACGCGTGCAAGAAAATGCGGCCACTGTAGGCTTTGATTGGACCGATATAAATGATGTATGGAATAAAGTTGAAGAAGAGTTTAGAGAACTTAAAGAAGCAAAAAACGACGAAGAGATACTAGAAGAATTTGGTGATTTGTTGTTTGCTCTAGTAAATTTGGCTAGATTTTTGAACATCGATGCTGAATATTCATTGAGAAAAGCTACCGAAAAGTTTGTGAGACGGTTTCAGCAAATGGAGGAAAAAATAGAAAGTCTTGGAGAGGACTTTGAGTCCCTAAATTTACAAGAATTAGATAACTTTTGGAATGTAGTGAAAAAAGAGGAACAATAATTTTAAAAAATTTCTCATCATTTTTGCTTTTTGTTAATTCCTTGTGTTATAATTAATTTAACAAAAGGTAAATTGGCAGAAGCTGAAATGTCTTCTGCCTCCTTTTATTTGAGAAGAAAGAAAATATAAAACTTCATATAAGAAGTTTTTGTAATCTAAAAAGAGGTGAATTGTGGTGGAAATTGGCTTATTTGGACTCGCCTTATCAGGAAAAACTACCATATTTAAACTTTTAACTAATGCAGATATTGATGAAAGTTATAAAAGAGAGGCGGTAAAAAGAACTGCTCAAATTAAAGATAAAAGGGTAGACGAACTTGCGAAAATTTACAAACCCAAAAGGGTAGTGTATGCTACTTTAGATTTTCTAGATATACCAAGTTTTGATTACAAAGGCGATCCTAAAGAAAAATCAAGGATTTTTCAAATGATTCAAAATGTAGACGCTTTATTGATGGTATTGAGGGCGTTTAATAATCTTTCTGTTCCCTGGCCAGAGGGTGCTGATAATCCAATGAAACAATTGGAAATTTTAGAAACAGAATTAATTATTCGTGATTTAGAAATTGTTGAAAACAGATTAATTAGATTGGAAACCCAAAAAAAGAAGGGAAAAGTTTCTTTTTTAGAAGAAAAAGAAGAAGCATTATTAAATAGAGTAAAAGGAAGTCTAGAAGAAGGAATTTTTGCATCCAAAATCGGGTTAAGTGAAGAAGAACAAAAATTAGTAGGTTCATTAGCTTTATTTACTTTGAAACCAACGATAGTTTGTGTTAATGTCGATGATAATCAACTATTGACAAAGAAATATGAGAACAAAGAAAAAGTTTTAGAAGAATGTGAAAAACAATTTTTTGCCTACATAGAATTAGATGGGAAAATGGAAGTAGAGATAAATGAATTAGAAGACGAAAAAGATAGAGAGCTATTCCTGAAGGAATTATCTATTGAGGAACCCGGTATTGAAAGATTAGCAAAAATAGTTTATAATCATGTGGGGCTTATTTCATTTTTTACTGTTATAGAGAATGAAGTAAGGGCATGGACAGTAAAAAAAGGTATTACAATGAAAGAAGCAGCAGGTAAAATACATACTGATTTTGAAAAAAATTTTATCAGAGCAGAAGTCATGAAATTTGAAGATTTGGTTAGATATGGAAGTGAAGATAAATTAAAAGAGAAAGGTCTATGGAAACTAGCAGGGAAAGATGAGATTGTTGAAGATGGATACATATTAACTATAAGAGCTAACGCTTAAAAAAGAGAGGTGGAAATATGATTCTTGTTACAGGTGGAGGAGGTTACATAGGATCTCATCTTGTTAAAAAATTAAAAGAAGATGGAAAAGAAGTGGTGGTATTTGATAATTTTGAGAGGGGCCATAAATGGGCTGTAAAAGATTTAGATGTAGTTGAAGGGGATTTAAGAAATAAAGAAGATATAAAAAAAGTATTTAATAATTACAATATAGATGAAGTTTACCATTTTGCAGCATATTCTCTCGTTGGAGAGTCTATGGAAAATCCGATGAAATACTTTAAAGGTAATGTTTGTGGTACTTTAAATTTAATAGAGGCTATGATAGAATATAATGTAAGATATATTGTATTCTCTTCCAGTGCAGCAGTTTATGGTAATCCTGAAAAGATACCAATAACTGAGGACCAACCCAAAAATCCTACAAGTGTTTATGGTCAATCTAAACTAATGATAGAAGAAATTTTGGAATGGTTCTCCAGACTAAATAAGATAAGATATGTAGCGTTACGTTATTTTAATGCGGCAGGCGCTTATTATGATGGTAGTATTGGTGAAGCACATGATCCTGAAACTCACTTGATTCCAATAGTGCTTCAAACAGCGGTGGGAAAAAGAGAAAAAGTTTTTATATACGGTAATGATTATCCCACAAAGGATGGAACGCCTGTAAGAGATTATATCCACGTTATGGATTTGATAGATGCTCACATTAAGGCTATGGAATGGATGAAATCTGAAGATGAGTCAGAAGTATTTAATTTGGGGAATGGTAAAGGATTTACTGTATTGGAAGTGCTAGAAACAGCTAAAAAAGTAACTTCGAAAGATATTGATTTTGAAATTACTTCACGAAGACCTGGGGACCCTGCTGTATTAGTAGCTTCATGTGAAAGGGCCAAAAAAGTTTTAGGGTGGACTCCTAAAAGTTCAGATTTAGAAAAGATTATTTTAGACGCTTGGAGATGGCATAAAAAATTTGAGCAGCATAAAAACTTTTAATAATATTTCTAAAATTTATTTGACAGTAAATAGGAGGATAAGGCATGCCAAAAGAAATAGACGAAATCAAAAAGTTTATTAGAGATATACCAGATTTCCCTGAGAAAGGTGTTATTTTTAAAGATATTACACCACTTTTAAAAAATCCAAAAATTTTTCGATTCTCACTAGATAAAATATCTGATTTAATAGATAAATGGGATTTTGATTGCATAGTTTCTCCCGAGTCAAGAGGGTTCATTTTTGCTGCACCGCTTGCCTATAAAATGGAAAAAGAGTTTGTCCCAATAAGAAAACCTGGAAAACTGCCTTATAAAACTTACTCAATTTCTTATGAATTAGAATATGGAAGAGCAACGTTAGAAATGCATGTTGACGCCATAGATAAAGGAGAAAAAGTAATAATAGTTGATGATGTTTTAGCAACTGGAGGAACCACTGAAGCCATCAGAAAACTAGTGGAGCAGGCTGGTGGGATAGTTGTTGGAGTTGCATGTTTGGCTGAGCTTACTTACTTAAACCCAAGACAAACTTTAAAAGATCTTGAAATAGCTAGTGTGATTAAATATTAGATAAAGACATGTAATCAAAAAACGTAACATATCGCAAAAATGATGATATAATAAATAAACAAAAAATTTTAAAAAGGAATTTTCTACGATAAAAATTTTAATTTATTGTGGATGAGTAGATTATAGGGTAGATTTATCATGCTTTACTTTATGCCACTTTATTAAAACATCAAACATGCAAATATAATTTAGATTCGAAGAAGTTTGAAGTCAAGGATATTTGACAAAAGCATAAAAATAGTAATATGTGCTAAATAAGTTAAAAAATTTTTAAAGTATCTAAAACAGGCATACACGGGAGGTGCACAAAAATGAAAGGTATAAAGTTTGACTTTTCAAATGTTTTTCAGCCAAATATAGAAAATGGTCTGAGTGAAGAAGAAATTAACCAGTACTCGGATAAAATAGAAGAAATTGTGGAAAGAATTTTAAAAGAGAATCCAGGATTTTTGAATTTACCTTTTACTAGGGTATATATAGACAGGGTCTTAGATCTCAAAAATTGGGTTCAAAGTTTTGAAAGTGTGGTAGTTTTAGGAATTGGAGGTTCTGCCTTAGGTAACCAAGCTTTGCAGGTAGCGCTTAATCCACTCAATTATAATGTGTTACCGCGAGAGATACGAAAAACTCCAAAAATATTTATAATAGACAATGTTGATCCTGATTTTGTTGCTTCAAATTTGGATCAAATAGATCCAAGAACAACGCTTTTTAATGTGATCTCAAAATCTGGTACTACAGCAGAAGCTATGGCTAACTATCTGGTAGCCCGTGGAATAGTTGAATGTTATGGTTTAGATCCCAAATCTCATTTTTTATTTACCACAGATCCAGAAAAAGGTGTTTTAAAGAAGATAGCGGAAAGAGAAGGAATTAGGACTTTAGAGATTCCACCTCATATTGGAGGTAGATTCAGTGTATTAACTCCAGTAGGTTTGCTTTCAGCTTTGGCAAGTGGTATAGACATAATCGATTTATATAATGGCGCAAAAGATATGCATAAAAAGGTAACTAATCCTAATATTTGGGAAAATCCTGCAGCATTAAATGCTTTAATTCATTATTTGTATTATCAAAGAGGCTATAATATATCTGTTATGATGGCTTATTCAAATAAACTCTACCTTTTAGCTGATTGGTATCGACAATTGTGGGCAGAAAGTTTAGGAAAGAAATATAATCTTAAGGGTGATGTAGTCAATGTAGGTCAAACACCTATTAAAGCGTTAGGAGCAACTGATCAGCATTCTCAAGTTCAACTTTATAACGAAGGACCTTATGATAAAATAATAACCTTTCTTCAATTAGAAAATTTTCAAAGAAACATAATTATTCCAAAAATTCATGAAGAATTTTCAGAATTGTCTTATTTAGGTGGCAAATCTCTTTCAACTCTTTTAAATGCAGAACTTAAGGCAACAGAATACGCACTTACTGAGAATAACAGGCCTAATTTAAAAGTTATTTTTCCTCAAACAAACCCATATAATATTGGTCAATTTTTCTTTGCATACGAATTTCAAACAGTTGTGATGGGAATGCTTTTGGAGATAAATCCTTATGATCAGCCTGGAGTTGAGTTAGGAAAAACAGTTACTTTTGCTTTGATGAATAGGATGGGATATGAAGATGTGAGAGAAAATGTTGAAAAACAAATTAAAAACAAAAAACAGGTGATCATCTAAAATATGGTTATCGGAATAACAGGACCTGCAGGCTCAGGTAAAAGTACTGTTTGTGAGTTAATTAAAAAAAAGCTTTCAAATGTCAAAATTATAGACGTAGACAGAGTTGGACATGAGGTCCTAACCTTTTTTTCTGTTAAAAATAAGATAAAAGAGAATTTTGGTGAGGGAGTATTTGATGAGAAAGGTGAAGTATCAAGAAAAAAGTTAGGTGAAGTTGTGTTTTCGAATCCAAAAAAGTTAGAAGAGTTGAATTCAATAGTTCATCCCAAAATTTTTAACCAAGTTGAAAAAGAAATAAAGAAGTTGTCAGATAAAAATGATATAATTATTTTAGATGCAGCCTTACTATATAAAATAGGATTGCATTGTCTATGTGACAAAATTATATATGTAGATGCTCCAGAGGATCTAAGAATAGAGAGGCTTCATAACGATAGAGGGTTACCTTTAAAGAAAGCAAAAAATATCATAATCTCACAACAAAATCTTGATTTTGGTCCTTATGACTTTAAAATAAATAATAAAAGCAAACTTGATGAGTTGGAACAAGAAATTGAAAAGATTTTAAAAGATTTACTGAGAGAATAAAATTTCTTTTACACATAAATGAAATTAGAGGTATATATATGTTTCAAAGCACAAACTCTAAATTTATAGGAGGTGTGTCTGTTGAAAAAAGTCGTATTAACGTTGGTTATTTTATCTATGTGTGTTTTTGGTATTTCTCAAGTAAAGATTGAGTTCTGGCACGCTATGGGAGCTCAACTTGGAGAGACTTTGAACTCGTTAGTAGAAACATTTAATAAAGAAAATCCTGATATTCAAGTTATCCCCATTTATGTAGGAAACTATAGTGCTTTAAACCAAAAACTTCTTTCCACTATTACAGCTTACAGTCAAGGAAGCAAAACAGATCTTCCCGCTATTTCTCAAGCATACGCTAACTGGACAGCGAAATATTTATTTTCAGGCGTAGTTGAACCACTTAATGGATACATAGAAAATGATCCAGAGATGAAGGATGCCTGGGATAATCAGGTTTTTCCTGTATTAAAGGAAATTGTTACTTGGGGAGAGACAGTCTATGGAATACCTTTTAATAAATCTGTGTATACATATTATTACAACACAGATCTTTTCGATTTATTCGGTTTGGAACCCCCAAAGACTATAGAAGAACTATGGTCGGTATCCGAAACTTTAACTTTAGACATAGATTTTGATGGAACAATAGATATTTATGGATTGGGAGTAAGAAATTTTATAGACGATCTCCAAATATTTTTATATGCTCACAATGTGACATTTCTAGAATATGTGGGAGAAGGAAAATATAAGATAATTTTAGATGAGCAAAAAACAAAAGAAGTATTAAAATTAATAAAAGACCTTAAAGATTCAGGTTATGCTTTCTTCCAAAATGCTCATTTAGACCAACCTTTTGGAGCAGGAGAAATTGCTGCGTATATGGGCACAGTTGCTGGATTAACTTACGCTGAACAATCTTCTCGAGGGAAACATGGGGTTTCTTGGGCACCACTTCCCTCTGTTGATGGAGTTCCTCGCTCACCAATTGCAGGTACCGATTTAGTAATGTTTAGTTGGGTAACTCAAGAGCAGAAAGATGCGGCTTGGAGATTTCTTAAATTTTTAGTGGATCCGGTTAATGTTGTATATTGGTCTATTAACACTGGATATGTTCCAATTAGAAGAGATGTTGTGAATGTTGCGCAATGGAAGGCTTATACTGCTAACGATGTAAAGCCAACTATAGCTCTCAATGAGTTAGAAACTGCTATTCCTGATCCAAAACCAGCTGCGTGGGATGAAATAAGAAGTAATATTAGTACATTATTTGCAAATTTCTTAAATGATTTTGCTACAATAGATGAAACATATGACTCTATTGTAAACGTTATGGAAACATTACTCACAGAAACAGGGGAGTTAGCTCAATAGATTCATTATAAAGAATTGAATAAAAACTTGGGCTGTAATGTACATAACAGCCCAAGTTTTTTACTGGTGGAGTTGATGGGATTCGAACCCACGGCCTTTGCCTTGCGAAGGCAACGCGCTCCCGCTGCGCTACAACCCCACAAAAAAGTATATATTGCCACACAAATGATTTTAATATTACCCTATTTCAAAATGCTCTTTTAATACTCCATCCCTTATAAATAATATTCTATCAGCCTTTTTAGCAATATTAAGGTCATGAGTGACAATTACAAGGGTTGTACCATTTTCTTCTCTAATTTGTTCTAAGAGGTCGATAATTTTTTCGCCTGTTTCTGAATCAAGGTTTCCTGTCGGTTCATCGGCCCAGATCACTTCAGGAGAATGTACTATAGCTCTTCCTATCGCGACTCTCTGTTGTTCACCACCTGAAAGCTCATAAGGAAATCTATCAACTTTACTTTCTAACTTTAATTTTTTAAGAACTTCATATGCTTTCTCTTTTGCTTCCTTATTTTTGCTTCCTAGAATCAATAATGGTAATTCAACATTTTCTAGCACCGTTAAAACAGGGACTAAGTTAAAAAATTGGAAAACAAAACCCATATTTTTAGCTCTAAATGCTGTTCTTTCTTCTTCTTTCAAATTTTGAAAAGGGATGCCTTTGAAGTAAACCTCTCCTGCTGTTGGATAATCAATAGCTGCAAGACAATTTAATAAGGTAGTTTTCCCTGATCCAGATGGTCCTAAGATAGCTATAAATTCCCCTTTGTGAATAGTCAAAGAAACATTTTTTAAAGCCTCGACTTTAACGCGCTTATCATTATATATTTTATTCAAGTCAATTGCTTTTATTAGAACCGAATTTTCACTATACATCTATCTATTCAAGCTCCTTCATGCTTTCTGCAGGTGATATTTTTGATACCTGCCGAGCCGGTATCAATAAAGTGAAAAAGGAAATCAGATAAACTAATATAATTATGGCAACTACTTTTAAAATAGGAAAATAAAAATTAAAAGTTCCCATAAATTGGAATATTGCCAGAACAAGATCTTTAGAAACAAGGTATCCACAACTTAAACCTATAAGAGAACCAATTGAGACTATAGTAAAATTTTCAATCATGAAACCTTGGATGATATCTTTGGAATTAGCTCCAATAGCTATCAAAGTTCCGATTACACGACTACGAAGTTTACAAGATCTAAAAGAATATAAAGCTAACCCCGAAAAACCACTTATTAAGCCCAGGTATAACATACTAGTTGTTAAGGATATGATATTATCAACACCGTTAAAAACGCTATTAAGAATATCTTCTAAAAAGATCGGATAGTCAAAGTCAGACATGTAACTCTTGTTTAATTCGTTTATGTTGGAATTATTTGCGTTTCCAAGCAATATTTCAAGACTTTTAATATTTACAGGTATACTGTTTACATGAGCAACATATCTTATAGGTATTACTACATCTTTTAAATAGAAGTATCCAACAACATCATACATTCCTTTACTATTGCCACCTAATGGAAAAATAGAACTTAAAACACCGTTTACTTTGTCAGGAACTTCTTCATCATCTATAAACTTTCCGTAGATAATAGACCCGGGTTTTTTTAAATCCTCTCTCCATTGATTATTTTCCTCAAATGGTAGTTCAACAGTTTCAAGAAAAGAATCATCAACAAAAACTATCAATTCAGAATTTAAAAGCGCTACATTGACCCTGGAAGGTCGGTTAATTCCATCATGTACTAGAATATCTTGAGTATCATTTCCATTCTTAAAGGGGTTTGAAACGACGACAAAATTATAGCCAAATAATCCCTCATTTGTATATGAGTCAACAAATTTTACCAAATTTGAAGGTACAGAAGCAATAACTATTATACCAAAAATAACAGTTCCAAACATTAGTGATAACAACAATACTCGTAGAGGAAATCTCTCAACATATGAAAACCCTAAGAGATATGGCAAAGATTTTTTTGCGGAAAAAGATTTTGATAATTTTTTTAATATGGGAATTATCGAAGTAAAAAATAAAATGGAACTAACTACAAGTAATGCAATTCTTTGAAAAATAAAATTAAATGAAAACGAATTTTTTGCCACATCAAATATTGTTTTACTAAGAATTATAAATAAAATAGACAAACTGACATTCAAATAAGGATTTTTTAGCCAAATAATGAATCCTAATGAAATACAAATTAATCCTAAAATCGCAAATTCTTTAAATAAAATGGTTATTAAAATGCCAATTAGAATCAAGATAAAGCACAACCATCCAACAGAAGAATGAGGATTATATTCTTCTATATCTTTTCTTAATGAGTCGATAGGCGAACTAAGTGTTATTTCAAGTCCTTTTTTTATAAATATAATAAGAGGGATAATTATACCTATCATGAAACCAATAAAAATTGTTTTCGGACTTATAACAAAAGGTGGTAAGGTGAAACCGGATCTGGAATCATAAGGTATGCTATTTGCTATCAAAACTAATTTTTTTAACAGTTGTTTACCAATTTGTCCCCCTAATATGCATCCGATTATAGAGGAAAAACCAAAATAAAAGATAGTTTGAAGAAAAAAGATAAACATAACTTTAGTTCTTTTTAGTCCTAGAATTCTCAATATTCCAACATTTTTTTCTTGTTCGTTTGCCAAACTATTTCCAAAAACAATTATTAATATTATACCTGATAAAAGTGCGAATGAGTTAAAAGCAAACATTATGTAACCTAGAGCTTCGTTCATAGGTGAATTCAGGAAGTTATCTTTTAAGAATACTATTTCTAAATTTGGAGGTAAGTTTAGTTCTTCGATGTTAAATTTTTCTGAATCTACAAAGTCTACATAAGCTTTGGAAGGGAAAATAAAGCTACCTGAGAAATCTTCAACACAGACGAATATAGATCCTGGATATTGACCCATGTCTCCTTTATAATTAAGAAAACCACTTTCTCCAATATAAGAAACTTCTAAATTTCTGCTTCCTCCACTCATATGAACAGTGACGATATCTTGTAAATTTAGGGCAAGCTTTTCTGCAGCGTCTTTTCCTACAACAACCTTACCAGGTTTTAAAACTACATTTTCATCTACAAACGAACTAAGATCTTCTTCATTGGTTGCTAGGATTAAAACTTCTAAAAATTTATTATCTTTTTCTAATCTTCCAAGGTTTTCCGAGACAGAAAGTACGTTTTTAGTGTACCTGCTTTCTTTTAGATTGTCTAAAGCCATTTGAGATACTGGAAACGAGAAAAACATATTTGAGTTATTGTTAACTATGTATGCGTCAACTTCTCCAAAATTTCTTTCTATTTGAGAATGTCTATAAGCTTGAATCGAATCATTGAGTGAAAGAGAGGAAACAGTTAAAAGAGATGGAATTATCGCACCAATAATCAATAAAATAGTAAGTTCCCATTTCTTAATGAAATTACGCAAGGCGAATTTCAAAGTAAACACAGAATCATCTCCTGAGATAATTAATTATACTACACTTTATTTTATCAAATTAATAGAAAAAATTCTACATATTAATAAAAAAAGTCACTTTTTGTATATTAAATATTTTTAAAGTAGAGTTTAATAGCAAAAGAAAAAAATAATAACTTTAAGTTAATCTGTAAATACTATGATATAATATTATTAGCAATTATTAGTTAAGAGTGATTTAACTCCGTTTTCCTTCATTAAATTAATTCTACATGACACATTTTTATATTAAACTTTATATATTTTAAAAAGTATTAAAAACTTAATAGGTAGGAGGAGAAAAAATGTCTGAAGTGAAAGAATTTCAAGCTGAAACGAAACAATTATTAAATTTGATGATTAACTCTATTTATACTCACAGAGATATTTTTCTTAGAGAAGTGATTTCGAATGCATCAGACGCACTTGATAAAATGAGACTTATTTCTTTAAAGGATCCGACTGTATTGGGTGAAGATAAAGAATTAGAAATTAGAATAGACGTAGATGAAGTTAATAATCGTTTAATTATAGAAGATAACGGAGTAGGAATGTCTTATGATGAAGTAATAGAAAACTTAGGTACTATTGCAAAATCTGGTACAAAAGCATTTCTAGAAAAATTAGAAGAGGCTGAAACAGAAAATGCTGTAATTAGTCTTATCGGGCAATTTGGTGTAGGTTTTTATTCTACATTTATGGTATCTGAAAAAGTAACGGTTGAAACAAGAAAATGGAACGAAGAAAAAGGTGTTAGGTGGGAGTCAGACGGAAGTGGAACTTATACAATTGAGGAATACGATAAAAAAGATAGAGGCACTAGAGTCATTTTAAAATTGAAAAAAGATTTAGATGAAAATGAGAACTATTTGGATCAATATAAAATTCAGGCCTTAGTCAAAAAATACTCAAATTATATAAAATATCCTATAAAAATGAAATGGGAAGAAGAAACAGAGGAAGGCATTATAAAAATAACCGATAAAATACTTAATTCTATGGTTCCTTTGTGGAGCAAAAATAAGGAAGAAATAACTATCCAAGAATATTATCAGTTTTATAAAGATAATTTTTATGATTGGAACGATCCTTTTGAAGTTATACACTTTAAAGCTGAAGGTACTTCTATACAATTCACAGCTTTATTATACATACCTTCAAAAATCCCGTTCGTCTTTTATACTAAAGAATATAAGAAAGGTCTAAAGCTATACTCCAGAAATGTGTTTATAATGGATAATTGCGAAGAGTTAGTTCCAGATTATTTTTCATTTGTTAGAGGTCTAGTTGATTCACCAGACTTTTCTTTAAACATATCGAGGGAAATACTTCAAAAAAGCAAACAATTAGAAATCATCAAAAAGAATATCGAAAAGAAAATTATCGATGCGCTAAAATCAAAACTTGAAAATGAAAGACAAAAATACCAAGAATTTTGGAAAGAATTTGGACCAGTTATGAAAGCAGGGCTATATCAAAATATTCATGAAAAATCCAAAATCCAGGATTTACTTTTATTTGAATCTTCTGTCTCTCAAGATATGATCACTCTTAAGGAGTATGTCCAAAGGATGAAAGCAGAGCAAGGGAATTATATATTATATGCTGTTGGGAAAGACAGAAAAACTATAGAGAGTTTACCTCAAATGGAAGCTTTTAGAGAAAAAGATTTTGAAATACTTTATTTAACAGATGAAATAGATGAGTTTTTAATAAAATTGTTGCACGATTACGAAGGAAAAGAGTTTAAATCTATTAGTAGCTCCGATGTAAAACTAGATAAAAACTTTAAAAAGAAAGAAAAAGAAAGTAAAAATCTCTTAAATAAAATAAAAGAACATTTAAACGATAAAGTTAAAGAAGTAAGATTGACAGATAAGTTAAAAGAATTTCCTGCATGTATAGTAAGTGCTGATGAAGTCATTTCTTTGAATATGGAAAAAACACTAAAAAACTTTGAGCAAATCCCATTCAAAACCGAAAAAATTCTGGAATTAAATCCTAACCATGAAATATTTCATATACTCGAAAATATTTATCAAAATAACCCAGAATCGGAAGAATTAAAAGAATATGCGGAGTTATTATACAATCAATCTTTATTGATTGAAGGTTTAGAAATCGAAGAAATAGACAAATTTGTAAAACTAATAAATAAGCTAATGATTGAAGCTAAAAAGTAAAAATAATAAAATATAGGCGCTTTGATCTAGCGCCTATATTTTTTCAAAATAAGAAATTCAACAATTGATAATCTTTTTTATTTTATTCTATTTCAATTTTTGGTAAATGTATATGTTAATAACTGCCCTTTCTAATGTACTTTAACAATCTTAAACTAATAAAAATTTTATATATCTTAATTTCTGCATCCTTTTACCCTAATTTGACTTAGTAACCAGCTTTTTTAACAGCTTTTACTACCGCTATGGTTATCAATACGGCAATTATTATTTCAGGAATACCGTTAGTTAAGCCTATCGCTAAAACCACTGCTCCAACGGCTGTTTTTTCTATTCCCATGGCTTCTGCTATTCTCCCAGCATACAGAAGGTACATCATACCTAAAACTCCTACAGTGTTGGTTAAAGTTCCTAAAGCAGCGCTTACTCCTATTGAGATAGTGTCTGCACTTTTTGAGATTGTATTACCTTTTTTGGAAGAAAATAAGTTAAAGACAAGTTTATATGAATAATAAGAAACAACACCTATCAATATTCTTGGCAACACTGAAACTAGGGGGTTTATAAAAGCAAATGATAAAATATTGGGTCTAAGAAGAGCCTGTATTATGCTTGATATTCCAAATATTAATCCAATAATTATTCCTGCAATAGGGCCTTCTAAAATTGCACCTATAATAACGGGTATATGCATAGTAGTAGCATTTGCAGGTGGAATAGGAATAAAACCTAAAGGAGTAAATCCTAATACAAAAGAAATAGCTGATAATAGTGATATGGTTACTAATCTCTTGTTTTTTGAATGCATTTTTCCCTCCATCCTAGTGTGTTTTAGTCCCTCGTAAAAGTAAAAAATTGATTTGATAGTTATTATAACATAGAAATAAAAATTTTATTAATAAACATAATTAAAATTAAGTGTTCGGTTTCAAAAGCTCGTCAAACCATTCCGAAATCTCTTTCAACCTTCTTATTCTATTTTTTGGTTTACCACTTCGACTTAGTTCATGATTTTCTCCCCTAAACAATACCAATTTTGCTTCCACATCATTGTATTTAAGCGAAGTGAACATTTGAAGCCCCTCAGCTAGCCAACATCTATAATCTTCTTCTGAATGTATGAACAATGTGGGAGTTTTAACCCTATCAGCATATTTCATGGGGGAGTGAAACCATAATTTTTCGTAGTTTGTCCAGGGAGTTGCTGCCTGTTGGTCTTCTACAAAATAATACCCAATATCTGTGGTTCCAAATTTTGAAATCCAATTAGCGATGCTTCTCTGAGAAGCAGCTGCTTTAAATCTATTTGTATGCCCGATTATCCAATTTGTCATGAAACCACCATAACTGCCTCCTGTAACTCCTAATCTATTCTCGTCAACAAAAGGAAACTTATCTAAAACGACATCAACGAAATCGATAATATCCTGATAATCTATAGTACCATACTTTCCTCTTATATCAGCAAATTCATCTCCTCTTCCATCGCTTCCTCGCGGATTGCAAAACATTACTACATATCCAATATTCGACCAATATTGCATTTCATGAAAAAAAACTTCTCCGCTATATACCGTTTTTGGACCACCATGTATGTCTAATATTGCAGGATATTTTTTGGTTTCATCAAAATCGATAGGTTTCATAATCCATCCTTCTATTTCTATGCCTTCTTTGGTATTAAAAGTAATTCTCTCTGGCCTTGATAAACTTTTTTCTTTGACAACCCATTCATTAAATGTAGTAACTTGCATTTCACTTTTATCTTTTAACTTATATAATTCTTGTAATTTGTTATCTCTCATACCAACAAAAACGATACTTGTACCAAATACATCAAAACCATCTACCGACCCATTTTTTGTTATCAACTTTTCTCTTTTTCCGTTTTCATCTATTCTGTTAATATATGAATTTCCATATTCAGTTGTCTCAAAATAAAAATAGTTTCCCTCAACTTTAAATTCTTGATTCGAACCATATCTGCAATCAGACCCAACTGAACTCCAAGTACTATAGTCAAAATCTGTATGAATCTGTTCTACTTCTTTAGTCATCATATTCATTACATAAAACTTAGGATTTTCATTTACTCCATATTTTTTCATGTTAGAACCCAAAAATATTATTTTGTCTTTCATAAAATCTGCATATGCATAACTAAAAGGGTCTTCATGAGTTAGCTTTTCTAATTGTCTATTGTAAATGTTGTATAAATATAAATCAGACCTAATTTCCAGTTTATCTTTAAATGAATTAGATATATATACAATATTGCTATTATCAGGACTTACTTTAAAAGCCTCAACATTTGTTAGTTCGTCAGTAATAGGTATTAACTTTTTCTCATCAAAAGAAAAAACGTATAACCTGTTTCTTTTCTTATTTGTAAATCCCTCTCCATTAGACCAGAAAGGGATTTCATCTAATATTTCGTAATCTTTTTCTTCTCTCAACTTTTCCAGTAATTTCTCTTTTTCTTCTGGAGAAGAACTTATCAAATCTTTTGTTTTTCTATCATAAATACCAGTTAAAACAAAATTCCCATCTTTAAGAGATTCTATTTTTGTAACCACTAAAGGAATTTCGAAATATTTTACTGCTTCCCCGCCATTTATATTTATTTTATAGTAGATTGTAAAAGGTTCACCTTTTTCTATTCTTTTTTTGTCTTTTTCTTCTCTTACAGTCGAAAACATTATATTATTTTCATCAAGCCAAGCAAAAGAGCTTTCTTGATTAAAACTAGTGAGTTTACTTATTTTATTGGTAGGAACATTATACAGCCAAATGTTAGATAAATATTTATTTTCATCAACATCCATCTCGTGAACCACAAAAGCCACATTTTCTCCATTGGGGGAAAATTTTGTACTTGATATAAACTTGTACCTAGTAAAATCATCTAAAGCCAATTGCTCCATTTTACTTCCTCCTTTAAATTGATGGGAAATTTTAGTTTGAAAAGCTAATTAATTTTTTATAATAGTATTATACATCAAGTATATCAAAATTCAATAATTTATCACTTAATAAATTACATGGAAGTTTTTTTATTTTTAATCTAGTAATAACAAAAATTTTTCTTTGATTGCATATATTTAACCTTTGTATATTATTATATAAAATAAAATTAATAATCTTAACATTTATTTTTTTATTTTTTTAGTGAAAATTAGCCAAATAAAGACAAAAAATTTGAAATTATTTATTGAATTCTTCTGAAAGCGCGTTTGTATAATAACCAGGAGGAGGGTATATATGTTTTTATCTAAAAGGGTTTTAAATACCCAAGCTTCACCTATCAGAAAATTAGTTCCCTATGCTGAGATGGCAAAGAAAGCAGGAAAGAAAGTATACCATTTAAATATTGGACAACCAGATATGGAACCTCCAAAAGCATTTTTTGAAGGCATAAAAAAGTATACACCAAGCATAATTTATTACAGTCATTCAGCTGGTTTGTATGAATTGAGAGAAGCATTTTCGAAGCATTATAAATCAAAGGGAATAGATTTCGAACCTGAGGATTTGGTAATAACAACCGGAGGTAGCGAAGCTGTTATTTTTGCAATTGCCTGTGTAGCAGATCCGGAAGATGAAATAATGGTGATAGAGCCGTTTTACGCAAATTATAGAGGATTTGCCGAAATGCTAAACGTTAGACTCTGTCCTGTGAGAGCTAATCCTAGAGATGGATATTCAATACCGGCATGGGACGAATTAGAAAAGGCTTATAACAAAAAGGTTAAGGCTATCATTTTTTCAAATCCCTCAAATCCTACTGGAACGGTTTATAGCTATGAAGAAATTAAAAGAATAGTAGACTTTGCAAAAGAAAAGAACATTTTTGTAATTTCTGATGAAGTATATAGTGGAATTATATTCGATGGAAAAAAACATGTTTCAATTATGAATTTTGAAGATCAAGAAAGATTCATCTTTCTTGACAGTATTTCGAAAGAGTATAACACTTGTGGAGCAAGAATAGGGGTTCTCGGAACAAAAAATAAAAGGTTCTTAGAAGAAGTTATGAAATTTGCACAATCAAGGTTATGTCCTCCCTTGATTGAACAGTGTGGAACGTTAGGTTTGTTATATGATTTAGAAAAAGACTACACCGATAATTTAATTATAGAATATCAAAATAGAAGAGATGTCGCATATAACGAAATAAAATGCATAGAAGGAGCCATTTTTCAAAAACCTAATGGTGCTTTTTACATGTCTATAGAATTACCTATAGACGATTCAGAAGAGTTCGTTAAGTGGACACTCACCGAATTTGACGTTGATGGGGAAACGGTAATGGTTGCACCGTTAACAGGATTTTATGCGACCCCAGGTGCAGGGAAAAAAGAAATAAGAATTGCATATGTTTTAAATACTCAAGAATTAAAAAAAGCTTGTAATATATTAAAAGAGGCTGTTTACTCCTATAATTATGCCTATAGCAAAGAAAAATAGAAGATAATAAAGGTATGCGTTACGCGTACCTTTATTATTTTTTTTCTTTTTTTGATTTATTATCTCTTGTAAAATAAAATACTAGTGCTAATCCTAAAAGGTTTGCAACGTAAACTACACTTAGTATCATGGACGAATACAAAACAATAGATAAAAATGTTAATACTGTTAAAAAAGTCAAAGAAAATCCTAAACTATATTTTTTCATCATAAGTGATCTTATGTAAAAAAATATTAATAAACCTACCAGAGCAATAAACAACAATATAAGAAGGAAAGTTACTAAATCAGAGAAGGTATGGTACTGAAAAAGTCTTCCTTTAGAATTTTCTAGATAAAATAAGTACAAAGAAACACCAGAGATCGCTATACTTCCTATAATTGCAATATTTCTTAGGAATCTTTTTAATTTGTCTATCGTTATTCCCCCTTTATATCAGAAGGTTCTCGCTTTGCTTCTGTTAAATCTTCTGGAGAAATCATCGAAATTCTGAATCTTTTGACAATATTTTCAATCAAAATAATAATGAGTAATAATATTAGCGATACTAAGAACCCATTAACGGTTCTGAGTAAACTTAAATATAACGGAGTGTGTATATGTAAAAACGTATCCAATATAGAAACTGGCAAGATAGATTTGAAAAAATCCCATATAAACGTTCTACCAGAAAGAGAAGGTGTGTAATAAAATAGATAAGAAATCAATTCCTTTGTTCTTGGCCTTGCAATCAGAACTTTTTCTAGAGAGTCTCTAACTTTTCTTTCAAAATTAGATACAATAGCCCAATTTGAACTCCTTATTATATAAATGAATCCAGCAAATGCGAGTAATATAACTAAAATTATATCAGTTTTTTGAAATTTTATATCTTTAATCTTTTTTAATGACTTTTTGAATTCTCCTTTTTTAAAACTAAAACCTGTATAATCTTTGAAAGCCTTAAATAAAACTAACAATGGCAATACAATTAACAAAATTTTAACTCCTCTAACGTTATTTAACTTGAATATAAATAAGTTATCGTAACCACTCATATAAACTAACATTCCGAACAGCAACGATGAAGACAATATTTTCAAAAGGTTTGCCTTTGATATTTTAAAAAAAATGATAACTGAAAAAAACGTTGCTGCAACAGTGAATGACCAGTTTTTCAGAAAAATAAAAAACAGAATATAAATCACAGAAAACAGTGGAATGTAGGTAAATAAATTTAATGAAATTAATCCAAAACCAAACCAATTAATTATAGGTGAAGGTAACATATAAGTTATTGATTCAATGCTTACAGGTGTGCCTAAATCTTGCTGAATTAAATACATCAGATTGAAAGACCTTTCATGTTCAGGAAGCATGAAGTATCGTATTTTCCGTTCTTTTAAAGCTCTATGAAACCTTTGAACTATCATTTGATCATCAAATTTATCTATTTCTGCAGCTTTAATATAATGCAAGTACCGCATTTTATTCAATATATGTTTATCAAGTTTATCTTTTATAGCAGTAAAATGTTTATCAAAATCGGAAAACTCAGACACTAAAATATAGTCATATTTTGATGAAAGATCTTTGAGAAAAATTTCATCTTTTTCATAGCCTTGCGTTTCGAAATCTTTTAAAATGGCATAATTTTTATACACATAGTAAGAATATCCGTTTGTATGTGCAACGATAATTTCATTCTCTAACGGCAGAAATGAATATGTTTTTGAATTATGCCAATCAACGTAATAAGAATATGCGAAAAAAAGTGCACAAAATATCGTTGAAATAAAAAAAACATATTTTCTTGTCTTTTTCATTTAGATCCCCCATTAGTTCTATTGTTTCTATTTTTTTTGTTTCAGTTTATTTAAGAGGTTTTGAAGATCTTGACTGAGTGGAGCGATGAATTCATAATGAGTTCCTTTATAATTGAAAGAGACTTTACTTGAATGAAGGAAAAACCTCTTTAAATTATAATTTTTTCTTAAAATTTTGTTTATTTTTCTATCACCATATGTATCGTCACCAGCAACCGGATAACCCAAGTTAGCAAACTGAATCCTTATTTGGTGCTTTCTTCCCGTTAGTAATTCAATTTCCACTAAAGTAAATATCCCATCTTTTGTTTTAAATTTGTCAACTACCGAGTACTTTAAATAAGCTTCTTTTTCATCTACAGGAGTTGATAATTTTCCTTTTTTGTCTTTCAATTCTCCAACTAACAATGCCAGATAATAATTTTGCGATTCTCTACTTTTTATTAAATTAGAAATTTCTCGTGCCGTTTGCTTGGATTTTGCAATAATCATGACGCCTGAAGTAAGTTTGTCTAATCTATGAACTAAGTGAGGCTCAAATTCACCTTTTGAATAGTACATAACCCCCTCAATTATTGTTGCCTTTTCTTCCTTACCACCAGGATGTACTGAAACTCTTGGAGGTTTGTTAATAACTAACAGTTCATTATCTTCATAAATTATCTCTAACTTCATAGGTCTAGGCTTTAACGTCGGAGTGACAGGCCTTTTGATATCTTCCAACTTTTCTTCATTTATTATTATTTCTACCGTATCTCCAATATTTAATAAATAATTATTTTTTTTGATTTTTTTACCATTAACTTTCACAAATCCTCTTCTGATTAAGCTGTAAATAGCACCTAATTTCAATTCAGGAAAATTTTTTCTTATAAACGTGTCTAGCCTTGAATAATAATTCTTTTCATCCACGAGTGTTTCTTTTTCCAAACTAACTTATTCCTCCTTAATGTAACCTTTGAAAAGAATAACCTAATAAAATCTAAAATTTGCATGTAATTATTTTTAGATGTAAATTTTTTAAAAAATACCTCTGGCATTTTTATTCTTATTAAAGGTTTATAATCTTTTTTATTATAACATCTTTTTGTGTACTTAAAAGAATTAATTAAATGAAAAGTCCACTTAATGTTTTGTGGACTTTTTTACTAGTATTAAGTTTAATAAAATTTTTCCGTCAAGATTTTCGAAAACTTTTCTAGTAGATTATATTCGTAAGCAAGTTGAAGTATAGTGTACCTATTTCTGATTTCTCTTGCATGTATAATGCTATCTGCAAAAACTTCTTTTGGAATACCTAAATCCTTTGGATTATAAACAGAACCTACTTTTTCATGGATAGAAATTATAAATTCAGGATCAGGAGGATTTATCTCTTTGGGGATTTTATTTTTCATTAATTGATAAATCATTGAAATAACTAAGGTAGCAGCTCCAACAGAGTTTCCATGCAATGGATGGGGTTGATTATTACTCAAAGCTGCCATTTCCCAATAATGTGCCAAATGGTGTTCTGCGCCAGAAGCAGGACGTGAATAACCTATGAAGCCGATAGCTATTCCGGAAATAATAAGAGCTTCAGTTAGTTGTCCTATAACTTTCCCGCTTCTTTTTTTAATTTCTTCTGCATTTTCTACACAATTTTCTCTAGCTTTTTCTACTAGATTTACGGTTGTTTGACAGTAATATTCATCGTTTAAAATTTTGGAAAGCTTCCAATCAGTCAAAGAGGTATATTTACCTAATATATCTCCAAAACCAGCATGAATCATTTCTAGGGGGGCTTCTTTCAATATGTCTGTATCTGCAATAATTGATTTAGGATAAATAGCTTCATAAGTAATTTTGAAGCCTTCTACAATAAGTGGTGAAACAGTAGAGGCATATCCATCCATCGAAGGGGCTGTAGCTATTATGACATAAGGTATATCTAATTTATAACTAATAAATCTACATATATCGTTTATGGTTCCTGAGCCTACTGCAAGGATTAGGGAAGTATTTTTTGGAATTTCTATTAATAATCTACCTATACTTTTCTCGTCAGGAACTAGATCATTTTTAGTCAGAAAAACATAAGAATTTAAGTTATATCCTTCTGTTTTTAATGTTATTTCTATTTTATCTCCGCAAACTTGATAAGTATTTTTATCAGCTACCAAAAAGATGTTTTTGCCTTTAAATTCTTTTAGGCCTTCGTTTAGATATCTTAATCCATTTTCTTTTACAACAATATTTTCTATAAGAACCTTATGAGTTTTTCCACATTCACAATCGAAATTAAAATTTACCATTTCATCAATGTTGAGCTTTAATATATCATTAATCACATTTTTCACCTAACTTTTTCCGGCTATACTGTTTCTTTCAATAAACTCGGCCTTTTCCACAACTCTTTCAGCCTTGCCGTTGTTGTTTTCTTCAATCATTTTTAAAAGCATTTGTGCGGCTTTCTCTCCAAATTTTTGTTTTGGATGCCTAAAAGTGGAGATTTCTAAAGCTTGTGCGAAATCAGCGTCATCAAATCCAATTATTGAAATATCTTTTGGAATTTCTAACCTTAATCTTTTTGCAGCCATGACAACTTGCATTGCAACAAGATCATTTGAACAAAATATTGCTGTTGGGGCAATATCTTTCGGAAGACTTAAAAGAGACATTATTAAGTTTATAGCTGTATCAGACGTCTCTAGGGCATGAAAAGGTAGTTCGTATAAAGTGTTCTTTTTATATTCTTTGGCTTTATCTATAAAACCATTTGCCCTTTCAACAGTAGCTTTATGAATAGCCTTATAAACAACAGCTAATCTTTTATGACCTAAAGACAATAATTTTTCTGCTGCAAAAGCGCCACACTCGTAATCATTCAAAACCAAAATTCCTGCTTTGGGAATGTCTAAATCGCTGTTAATAATCACCATAGGAATTTTCTCACTGATTTGGGTTAGGAGTTGGATATTTGCTTGTTTGGTAGCACTTACCACGGGGTCTACAATAAGACCTTGAACTCCATCATCCATCCACCTTTCTAATATCTCTTTTTCTATAATTGGATCGTTTTTTGCGTTTCCTATGAAAGATTTGTACTTTGTGTTTTTTAGTTGATCTTCTGCACCCATCACAATGAAGGGAAATATGTAATCTGTTAATGATTGAGTTAGTATTCCGATGTTTTCCTTGTTTTTCTTCACTGATTTTACGTAAGTACCACTACCTCTCTTTGAGACCAAGTATCCTTCATTTTCTAAATCTGATAAGGCTTTCCGAACTGTTTGTCGACTCACCGAGAAATATTCTGCTAATTTATTTTCTGACAGAATCTTATCTCCTTTTTTTAAATGTCCACTTCTCATCTGATCCAAAATGTATTCTTTGATTATCTCTTGTTTTGTTTTTTTCACTGCAGCTATTCCTCCATAATTTTTCTTTATCTATTATAAAATATATTAAATTATATTATATCATTTATTTTCTCAACCAAACATTCATAGGTCCTTCTTCTTTGTTTGCCCAAGAGAAATATGGAATTAAAAAGATTTCTACTTCCTTCGTTTCTAATTCCCCATTAATTAATTGTTCAAATCATGGCAATGATTTTTAAAAATTAGAAAATCTTTACTCCATTCTTTGTAAATACAGGTATTTTATCCAAAGGAGCATCAACTTCTATCCACTGACCACCTTCATATTCTTTCCCTTTTTCAAATTCTCTCCATTTAGCACCTTTTGGTAGATACACAGCCCTTTTCCTTTCTGATTCATGTACAACAGGAGCAACTAGAATATCGGGACCAAACATGTATTGGTCTCCCATCTCATAAGTCTCTTTGTCTTCTGGAAAATCAAAGAATAAAGGCCTCATTACTGGAACACCTGTTTCATGTGCTTTTTTCATATGTTTCATTATGTAAGGCTTCATCTTTTCTCTCAAAAATAATAATTCTTTTATTATTTCAT